>JBBRVA010000517.1:0-6108 GCA_038247295.1 Caldilineales bacterium
GGAAAAGAGCAAAACTCGTCGCCATCTGCAAGAGTTTTGGATGGTAGAGCCAGAAGTCGCTTTTTGCGATTTAGAAGGCCTGATGGAGATTGAAGAGCAATTTGTCAGCCACATCGTGCAACGCTGCTTGCGCGAGTGCGCACCCGAATTGAAGGTGCTCGAACGTGATCTCACTCATTTAGAAAAAGTAGCGCCCCCTTTCCCGCGTCTGCATTATGATGATGCCGTCAAGATGATTAACGAAGCCGCGCAGGCGGGCGTATTGGTGCCCGGTTATGATGATCCTGTGCCGCCAATCGCGTGGGGGGACGATTTCGGCAGTCCACATGAGACTTATATCGCCGCCCAATTTGAAAAACCGGTTTTTGTCCATCACTACCCTACCCAGGTGAAGGCTTTTTATATGGAGCCAGAAGCCGATCGACCCGAAGTTTGTCGCAGCGTCGATATGCTTGCGCCCGAAGGCTATGGCGAGATTATCGGTGGCAGCGAACGCATGAGCGATCCGGAAAAGCTGATCGCCGCCATCGAGCATCACCAGCTGCCCCAGGAAGTCTACAACTGGTATATTGATCTGCGCCGTTATGGATCCGTCGTACACAGTGGTTTCGGGTTGGGCGTCGAACGCACGGTAATGTGGATTTGCGGCCTCGATCACGTACGCGAGACGATCGCCTTTCCACGCACACTAACCAATATGCGACCGTAGGAGATTTACGATTTTTGATTGACGATTTACGAAGTTGTCGGGCGGACGAAGTCGGGTGCCCGCTGGGCGCGTAAATCAAAAATCGTCAATCGTCAATCCCAATGGCTTTTCATGATTTTCCTCATCATTCTGCTCTTTGCGACGCTTATCACTGCCTTGTTGACGCCGCTGGCTGCACGGCTGGGGCTGCGGCTGGGTCTGGTTGATCAGCCTGGTGGCCGCCGCCGCCATCTGGGCCTGATTCCGCGCACGGGGGGAATAGCGATTTTTGGCGGCTTTTTTCTCACCGTCGTGCTGCTCCTGCTCGTGCCCTACCTCTTGCCCGCAGAATGGACGGCTTGGTTGCCCCCGCGCAACGATCCGAAAGAGCTGAATCGTCTGCTTGCCCTACTTGCTGGGGGGGCCTTTTGCGTGGTGGCTGGGTTTCTAGACGACCGCTTCGAATGGCCTAGTGGACCGCAATATGTGGTGCAATTGGTCGCTGGGCTGATCGCAATTGCTGGCCTGATCTTCATCAAACATGTCAACCATCCCCTTGCCGAGGGCTTTCTGGGCGGCGTCGATGGCTTGCCCTGGTGGCTCGTGTTACCATTGACGATCTTCTGGTTTATGGGCATGATGAATACCGTCAACTGGCTGGACGGGCTAAGTGGACTGGTGACGGGGGTGACGGCGATTATGTGTGTGGTGCTCGCCTTGCACATGATTTTTGTGGCCGATCCGCCGCAATCTAGTGTGGCATTACTGCCCGTGGCCTTGCTGGGTGCGGCATTGGGGTTTCTGCCGTTTAACTTTGCCCCGGCACGCATCTTTATGGGCAGCTCGGGCAGTTATTTTCTCGGTTTCGCCCTCGCCGCCTTGGGCATTATTGGCGGCGCGCGCGTGGCGACGGTGATGCTGGTCCTGGGCTTGCCGGCGTTGGATGTGGCTTGGTTAATCATCAGCCGCTGGCGGCGGGGTCTGTCACCGGGCCAGGGCGGACGCGATCACCTGCATTTTCGGCTGGTCGACCTTGGTGTAAGCGAACGCATGATCGTGATCGGCTATTGGGCCTTTTGCGCCCTCTTTGGCGCGATCACGTTGTTGCTGGATGCGCACATTCACAAACTGATTGCTCTCGCTTGTTTAGGCGCGTTGGCGTTGGCGGTGCTGATTTGGGCCAGCCGCGCATCTATTATCTTGCCTCCAACGCCGGAACCGTTGCCGCAGCCGCCGAGCGAAGGTTAACAAGGCCGTCTGCCTGGGAGCGCCGCCAGGGATGGCGGCGCTCCCAGGCGTAGTATTACATGGAGAAAAGCTATGACGCGCATTCTTGCGATTGAAACCAGTTGTGACGAAACCGCGGCGGCGATTGTGGAAGACGGTCGCCGGTTGCTGAGCAATGTTGTGGCTACCCAAATTGAGTTGCATAGTCGCTTTGGCGGGGTCTTCCCCGAAGTCGCCAGCCGCCAGCATGTTTTGGCGATCCAGCCGGTGATCGAGCAGGCGCTGCGCGAGGCTGGCGTGGATCATGTACGCGCTGTCGATGCGATTGCCGTCACCTATGGACCGGGTCTGGCCGGCAGCCTGTTGGTGGGGGTCAATGCGGCGAAAGGGTTAGCCTTTGCCAGTGGTTTGCCATTGTTAGCGGTTAATCACCTAGAAGGCCACATTTATAGCAACTGGATCGAGGCGCCTGGTCGCCTGCCAATGCCAGAAGCCGCTTTCCCGGCTATGATTTTGATTGTCTCTGGTGGTCACACCGAATTAATTTTGATGACCGACCATGGCCAATATCGGCGGCTAGGTGGTACGCTGGACGACGCTGCTGGCGAAGCGTTTGATAAAGTGGCGCGCTTGCTGGATCTGGGTTTTCCAGGTGGACCGGCGATTCAGCGGGCGGCACAGACAGGTAATGCAGAACGTTTTGCCCTGCCCAGGGCTTTATCGCACAGCGAGGAACACCGCTTCAATTTTAGCTTTTCGGGGCTTAAGACCGCAGTGCTCAACCTGGTGCGCCAATTGGAACGCCAAGGCGAAGATGTCCACGCCACACAGCTGAAGGCCGACATTGCCGCCTCATTCCAGCGCGCCGTGGCCGATGTGCTAGTGGCGAAAACCGCTGATGCGGCCATAATGTTTGGTGCGCGTCAGGTCTGTATCTGTGGCGGTGTCAGCGCCAACAGTTTGCTGCGCACAACCGCGGAAGCCTGCTTTGGCACCGCTGGGCCCCCACTCTACATTCCACCGCTCTCGCTTTGCACCGACAATGCCGCTATGATCGGCGCAGCGGCCTACTATCGCTGGCGTTGCGATCCTACGCAGACGACACAGCTTTCGATCGATGTCATTGCTAATCTACCCCTGTTAGAAGCCGAACGCGGGAATTAGGGAAACGTAATCGGGGATTAGGTTTCACCCCGTTTCCTGTTTCCCTCGCCCCGTTTTCCTATCGCGGTTTTACCGTGCGTCGGTAGACAAAGGGGCGCCGCGAGCGTGATGGTGGTAATGGGTGACCTTCAAAGGGGGGATAGTCGAGTAATTTGGCGTGGACGTAACCACCGATTATCCGCAACGAGGCAAGCACCGGTGCCGCCAAAAATGCGCCCAGTAGACCGGCCAGATTAAACCCAACAAATGCACCGCAGATCACAACGATAGGGTGAAGATTTACACTGTCGCCGATAATACGCGGAACGACAATGTTATTCTCTATCTGTTGAATGATGAAGTAGATGCCGACCGTGATTAGGGCAAAGCTCACATTGTTAATGCCGTAAACTGCCAAGACATCGCTGCCTTGGATCAACGCCACAATCACGGCGGGGATCATGGCCAGGGTGGGGCCTAGATTGGGCACCACTTCTAAAATGCCGGCGATGATGCCCAGAATGAGCGCACCGGGCATACCAGCGATTTGCAACGCAATCCAAGTGACAGTGCCAATCAGAAAACATAAAATTAACTGACCGCGGAAGAAAGATTGCCAGATATAGCCAATGCGGCGCAGCAGATCGGTTAGTTCCGATTGATAGGCTGGCGGAAATAAGCCATAGACATAAGCACGAATCATTGGCGCATCTTTGGTCAGGTAAAGGCTGAGAAAAAAAGTGACAAGCAGGGTTAGAAAGACCTGGACGATCCCGCCCACGACGCTAATGCCGATAATGGCCGTGCTACCAACCAAATTGGTGGCGGTGCCGACGAGTTGTTGAATGGAACTGAGAATTTCCGCCAGCGTTGGCAAGACGATCATCTGTTGGAAATTGGTCTCTAGCTCCTGAATCGAGTTGCCAATCGCGATCTCGTTGTCCAGAAATTGGATGGTGTCCGGTAAACTGTTTAGGCGCCCGCTTAACCAGTTGATAAATTTGGCGGCGGTGACGGTCTCGTTGAACTGACCCAAGCGCGTCAATTGCTCGATCAGGACAGGCGCTAGGAAAACGGGCAGTAAAATGACACCAATCATCAACAGCACAAAGAGCACAACGGTGCTAATGTTGCGCGGAATGCGCAAGCGTTCACAGAAATCGACAATCGGGTTGAGTAAATAGGAGATGATGGCGGAAAAGAGCAGCAGTGGAATGATCGGCTGGCTCACCCAAAGCGCGAGCATAGCCACCACAAACATGATGACTAATGTAGTGCGCTTGGTAGCCGTGTCCCACTGGGCCGTGGCGACAAAATCGGCGGGCGCCGGCTGCACAGTCGAGACGGACGTTGCCACCTCTTCGATTGGTTCGCTTGACCCCAGCCTGGGGTTGATACCACTAGACATTTCTGGCACGATTGTTGTCATAACTAATAGTATAACCCCGGCGCTGAGCAGAGGTCGCGCGTGCAGCCAGTAAGTTAGGAACACAGTAGACAGTAGACAGTAGACAGTCGGTCAGTGAGTAGCGACTGTTTTACTGGCTCACTGTTTTATACTGACTCGCTGTCCCACTAATTACCGCCTGCCCTGTTTACTCACTGCCTTGCGCGCTTGGGTTATCTGGAGCCCTTTATCTTCTCCCCAGCGTTGGAATAGCGCATAAAAACGCTGGCGATCTTCTTGGCTGATCACGGCAACGGCGTCAGCGGTTTCGATTACATAAGGATAACCATTGGCACCTACAATGCATTCGGCGCGCACCAGATCAATGATTTCATCGGCGCGCCCAGCTTCCAACAGCCAACGAGGCATCTCCACGCGCGCCGGCGGACGGTCGCCCGTCAAACGCAGATAGGCGAAGACAACGTCCCTGTAAAAAGGCGCACGTCCCGCTTGGTTCAAGGCATCTTTGCGCGCACATTCAAAAAATGGACTGCGATCGCCCCAATCCGGCAACAGGCGCGCCAATAATCCGGCATCGCTGATATTGACCGTCTCTGTGCCGGCCAACAAAGTTTCGATCAACCGGATAATATCGTGGCTAAACGAATTATCGACAAAGCCAACTAATGGCACCTGATAACGTTCGGAATTTTCGAGCAACGCTTGAACAGCACGCAGGTAGGGCTGGGCATGGCGGGGATGCATTTGGCCAACAAAGCTGATAACAAACGAGCCATCAAAATAACAAAGCGGCCTTTCCTGTACTGGACGATGCGCATAATCCGCCATCAATTCGCCGATTTTTGCGCACTCGCGTACAAAGCGCACGCAATTCACATTTGGGTTGGGAAAGCCGCTCTCGGCACTGTCGCCCGTGTCCGTATCAGCTAATTCATCCGGCGCCAAGATCGTGAATTCGACATTCTTAACGTAGCCACCACCCTGCCGGTGCTCATTGATAAACCAGCCAATCTGTACTGCCCCCACTGGCGGAAAAAAATCTTTACTGGGCATGATCTGGCTGCCATCTACCGCCAGTACTGGCCGGTCGAGCAGAATGTGCAGCGCCCAATCGCGTGCTTCGCGATGATTCGTCCAGTGGCGATCAAAGGGCAGGCGTAATTTGAGCGAGCGGTCGAACTCGGCCGTGGGACGCGCGCCCGGCCATAGTTCATTGCCCGCCGCCAAGTGAGCCAGGATCGAGTCGGCGTTTTGTTGAAAGAGGTGTTGCAACGCTTCTTCCAACGTACGGCGTTGGCTCTGCTGGGCCGTGGAAAACGCCTGGAAGTTGACCCGCTTCTGTTCAAGCGCTGTGATGACTTTTTCGCGATCTAACACAGTTTATTCCATCTAATTGAACATTCATTGCGTATTTAACCGGATTCCTCGTCGCCCCAAGCTTTATAGCAAAGGAAGCACATCCATTCTATTCCATTATACCACGTTGCGTAGCGCAATCCTATCAATTTACATGGTGAGAAATATCTCCTATAATGCGCAAATTCGTGATAAGACTTTACAACGCACATTTTCTTCGATTTGTAATGTTTATCACTAATCTGTTTGTAGCTAAATTTAACCTATGCTAGAATTATCTGTCACA
>JBBRVA010000518.1:0-6090 GCA_038247295.1 Caldilineales bacterium
CTCCCGCCGCCTTCCGCGCCCTCGCCCTCCTGGTGATACGATCTCTGCGCAGATTGGCGAAGACGCGCGTAACATTGTGGTTGGCAAAAACGTCATCCAGATTGGCACGTTGCAGATTCCGTTTTATTTGGCCGCCATCATCGCTGCCGGTGTGTTAATCATCGCTGGGATTGCCCTGTTCAATGCGCTGTGGCCACTCTTGCAACCAGTGGCGCGCATGTCGGGTCAGTTCAATATTGCCGTGGCTCAGTTCAGCGAGATTGACGCCAACGGTCGTGAGCGCCAAACTGACAATGGTTTAACGCTGAGCCGCTGGGTCTACGATGCCCTGAAAACTGAATACAGCACCAACCCGGCATTGGGTGGGCTGGGCAGCGTAGAAATTTGGCACGATAGCCCGGGCATACCCGGTAAGAACATCAAGTTGGGCAGCGTTGCCGGTGATACGGAGGCAGCAAGAGCGACGGCGGCGGGTGAGCTGGCCAACAAAGTCGGCGCCCACATGGTCATCTATGGTGTGGTCAATGCGGCTGATCCATCGGGCGTGGCGTTGGAATTTTATATTGCCCCCGAATTACAACCGGAGACAAGCGCCATTATTGGCCAGTATCAGTTGGGGGCGCCGATCCCGATCCAGTTGCCTTTCGACACCAGCGGGCCACTAGGCAACTTGGCCGTCGGCACGAATTTGCAGACACGAACGACCGCGCTTTTTTATCTGACAGCGGGGCTGACGCTGGATCTGCTGGGGCGTTCGCAAGCCGCGCTGGAAATCCTTCAAGAAGCGGAAACGAAACTAACCAACTGGCAAGACAGCGACGGCAAAGAGATTCTTTACTTTTTTATCGCCCGCGAAGCGCTCTTCTTGGCTCGCCAAAAGGTGGATCAGGCACCAGAATTCCAGGCATTAACCCAGACGGCGGAGGAGGCCGCGCGGCGCGCGTTGGCGATCGAGCCGGATTATGCGCGGGCGCAAGTTGTGCTGGGCGGTGTCTATCTGGCCCGCGCGCAACGTCTGCCGCCTGTCGAGCGGCTACTAGAACCGAGCGCGCTAAAGCTGGCGATTACAGCGTACGAACAGGCAGTTACGCTGGCAGAACAAGACGGCGATCTATTTCTACAAAGTGTTACCCACCTGGCGCTGGCGACGGCCCTGCGCACTCAGGGTCAGACTTACTATCTAACCGACGAGTTAGCGCAAGCCAACCAAACCTTTGACCAAGCAACGGCCTTGCTAGACACGGTGATCCACCCGCTGACAGGAGCAAAACAATATCGGCTGCTGGCGCAAGCCTATCAAGTGCAAGGTGCCGCCTATTGGCAACAGTCTGATGTCTACCGCCAACAGGGTGATCCAACTGGTCAAAAAGAGCGCTTGACACAGGCGGTCACGGCCTTTGCCGGCTGTGTTGAACAAGGGACGCAGGCGCCATTTGACCAAATTTTACACGAAGAAGTAATTGCCAAATCTTGCCAACCCGCGCAGGCCGATGTTGAGCAAGCCTTGCGGGCGTTAGAAGGAGGTTGACACGGTGAAGAGAAAAGAGCGGTGCTGGCTCTGGTTTGCCCTGCTGGCTGCACTGTGGCTGGCGGCTTGTGGTGGCGCCGACGAACCGACGCCAGACCGGATTGCCACGCGCGTGGCAGAAGATAGAGCGGTCGCCGCCACGCTCACCGCCGATGCGGCATTGACCCAAATTTCGACGGCGACATCCGCGGCACCGGCGGTAGCAACAAACACGCCTGTGCCAGCCGCAGCCACCAATACGCCTGTCCCGCCTACAGTCGCGCCAACGGCAGCCCAACCAACGCCCACCCCGACCCCCATCATCATCGAAAGCCTGCCGGTGGATGGCGAAGACGGCAACCTGAATCTGCGCGGCAGCTTAGAACGCAACGAGGGTCGCAACGTTCTGCTACCTGGCTTTGCGCGCGCAGAAGTGAGCAACCCACTCGTCTTGCGCGATCGGATCGCCTTACGCGTGGAAGTGTTTGATCCCGCCCAGGGTCGCAGTGATGGCGATGGTATCGAAAGTGTCACCTTCAACATTAACGATGAAAACGGTAATGCGGTCCATACCAATCGCGAGGAGCGCGCCCCTTATTGTCTCTTTGGTGGTAACGACCCGCTCTGCACCCCCTTCTTTTTTGCTGATAATGGCTATCACTGGCCGAACGGTGCGCCGATCACCAATGGTCTCCATGAAACAGCGATCATAATCCAACCTGTGCGCGGCGACCCCGCGATCTGGGTTTTTCGTTTTCGGATTGAAGGCATCGATTCGCCCGCCGATGAACCGCCTGAACTTGTAGCGGAGTTGGTCCAGATGGGCTATGGCGCGCTCGATCCCCGCGTGACCGCGACGTTGGTCTTCCAGGTAGAAGCCTATGATCCAGCGGTCGGCAACCAAGATGGCGATGGTATCGTGAACGTAGATTTTGAGATTTATGATCCAAACGGTGAGCGGGTCTACGCCAAAACAGAGAACACGGCCCACTACTGTGCGTTTGGGGGCGGCGAACCAGAATGTAATCGTTTCATCTTTGCCGATAACGCCTACCACTGGCCCGACGGTGCACCAATCCAAAATGGCCCCCACCAGTTGGCATGGACTGCCCATGCGCGCGATGGGCGCAGCACAACGGGCGAGTGGATGATTGAGATCGAGAATGTGCCCTAAACAAACCAACGAAATCAGCCTAGTACACTTGGGCGGAAATAACCATACTATTCTCCGGTGAATCAGTAGTGAATCAGTAGGACAGTGAGACAGTACAAACACTGTTCTACTGTCCTACTGATTCACTGTCTTACTTACGCCCAAGTGTACTAGAGTAAACGAGAAACGGGGCGATTCGCCCCGTTTCTCGTTTACTCTACTTTTTAACCACCGACATGAATCCCCGGTCGTCGTTCTGGGTTGTGCTCGGCCTGACGCAACACTTCGCGGGTTACGGGGGCAATATCCCCTTCACCAAATAAGATGAAGCGAATCAGATAATGAATGGGGTTGCCTTCGGCCCAGCCAAAATAGGCGTGGGGAATTTTGTTGGTGCGTTCACGCACATAAAGTAAAAAGGCGGCAATGGCGTTGGGTACCGCGGTGCTATCCGCCCGTAATACGCGGTACTTACCAATCTCCACCCCGTGTATTTTCATCACATCGACAAATTCAGATGGGTCGCGCACATTAATTTCCAGAAAAATCACCTTATCATTCGTCGGAATGTGTGTGTCTTCACGGACCTCGCGCTCCTTCACCCGATATTCATGCTCATCACCTTTCGCTTTGCGATTGGCGATAATCCGGATCGGCCCGTTATGTTTAGCATCGTCCAAGAAACGCTGAGCCGTCTCGTCCAACTCAAAACGTTCGACGCGCAATTCGGTCGAACGCCAGACGCGCGAGACCAGCGAGGTAAGGATGATGGCGCCGATAAAGAAACTGGCAATCTTCACACCATCGGGCCGCTCAATGATGTTGACGACAGTGGTGTAGATAAAAACTAGGGTAATAATACTAAACATAATGGTGCTGCGGCGGTCCCGTTTATGCCAAACCGAGAGTGTTACTGCCAATGCGGCAGAACTCATCAAGACAAGCACACCAGTGGCATAAGCGCCACCCTGGGCATCCACATCGGCGCGAAAGATAATAGTGACGGCAAAGGCGATCGCGGTATAGACCAGCACCAACGGACGCGTGGCCCGCGCCCAGTTCGGCGCCATGCCATAACGCGGTAAGTAGCGTGGCACAATGTTAAGAAGGCCGGCCATGGCGGAAGCCCCGGCAAACCAGAGAATGGCAATCGTGCTCACATCGTAAAGTGTGCCAAACCAGTCGCCCAGGTAAAAGTGGGCTAGATAAGCCAGGGCACGGCCATTAGCTTCGCCACCCGGTTGAAACGCTTCGGTCGGGATCAGCACCGTGGTTACGATACTGCTGGTGAGCAGAAAAACACTCATAATCAACGCCGCGCCCATCAAGAGCTTACGTGTATTGCGAACGCGCCCCACCGGGTGGGCTTCCGTATCGTTGGGATTGCCGCGTACCAATGGCATAACGGCCACGCCCGTCTCGAACCCCGACAAACCCAACGCCAGCTTGGGAAAGAGTAAGAGTGAAATGCCTACCATAGCCAATGGATTGCCATGGGCCGTAAAGAGTGCCGCGCGCCAGTTGCTCAACATAAATGGATGGGTGATCACTTCATAGATGCCAACGCTGATCACAATCAAGTTTAGAAACAAGTAGCCGATCACCAAGAAAACGGCAATCCCAATCGCCTCACGAAAACCCTTGAGAAAGACCGCCGCCAAGAAGGCAACCAACACCAGTGTGACGCCGATGGTATGGTGCTCAAAAAAGGCCGGTGCAAACGGGTTCTCGATAATATGGGCTGTAGCATCAGCCGCCGACAGCGTAATCGTAATGATAAAATCGGTGGCGACGAAGCCGAGCAAGACGAGGACGAAAATTTTACCCTGCCACCAGGGTAATAAGTGCTCCAACATCGCGATCGAGCCTTCGCCGTGGGGACTTTCTGCCGCCACACGCCGATAGATCGGCAGTGCGCCAAACAAGGTGAGCAAAATGAGCACAAGCGTTGCAAACGGTGAAAGCGCACCGGCTGCCAGCGCGGCAATACCAGGCTGGTAACCCAGCGTAGAGAAATAATCAACGCCGGTCAGACACATCACTTGCCACCAGGAATGCGTTTGATGACCGCCCCCTTTATGATGGGACTTTGTTTTCCTACCCTGCTCCTGAAGCAACCAACGGGAAAGCCAGTTATGTGGTCGTTTAAACGTGCGAACTGCCTGAGCCATAAGACCCGATTCCTTTTACCGATAGAACAATTTACCTATACCACTACGCTTGAGCCAGCCGAAAAGTAACAGTTTCATCTAACAAGCGAGTGACTCCAATTGCGATTATCCCATTCCTGCATCGATAGGGGACCAGGCAGATTGTCTGATCCAAATCAAAAAGACAAATCACTATATGCTAAAATCGAGAAATTTTCAAGTCGACCAACCATCGTTTCCCAAATGAAAACGCGCCGAAACCAGGTTCTACCTGTGAATTGGCGACCTTGCCATCAGATCATATCATTGTGATGTGGTGATTATTGATGAAGTAGCGCTATTTCTCGTTGTGGTTTTACCGCACTGTGGGATTATAGGTAAGTTTATTGACGGTGCAACAGGAATTGCACGGCATGGCGTGCGACTGTGTCTGAATCATTCGGATCGGGTGATAATTCTACGATCATATAATTGTCGTAGCCAATCTCGCGCAGGGCAGCAAACGAGGCATCGAAATCGACTGCGCCGGCTCCCAGTTGGCGTTGATTACTATTAGTTGGGTTCCAGTCTTTTATGTGCGTCAGGACCGCGCGCCCTTGTGCTGCACGCACTTCCGCAGCAGGGTCCAGACCACTGGATGTTGAGTTACCCACATCTAGATAAATGCCCAAGATCGGCGCGCCGCCGCAAGCATCGATCATTTGCAGTAGTTTTGCCGTATCAAGCAGAAATGGCTTGTTCACGGCTTCCAAGGCTAACTGCACGCCAGCCTGTTGGGCGCGCCCGATCCCTTGCAACACGCCATCGCGGAAGAGTTCCCATTTGTTGGCGGGTGACTGATCCTGGTCGCAACCAGGGATGAGCAAGGCCGCCGCACCCAATTCCTGGGCCATGTCGATGGCATCTAACATCAAACTGACACCTAGATCGCGGATGCGCACATCGGGGCTGGCCAGGTTGAAGACCCAGTGTGCGTTCATGCAAAGCGAAGTGATGACAACGCCTGCATCTGCGGCCTGTTGGCGTAGAGATCGGCGCGCGGTCGCGTCCAGGCGTTGCGTCCAGAGTTGGTTGGCGTCAATATTGAGCTCCAAACCAACTGCCCCTACACGCGCCGTCGCCTCTACTTTCTGTGCTGGCGACCAAGTGGCAGGAAAAATGCCCGAATTAAGCCCAATTTTCATCATATCCCCTCAATCCCAAACCGCAAACTGTGATTGGTTAACCATTAATTTAGTCAGATCGACAACCCATTCCCAATTACCTAATTACCAATTAGC
>JBBRVA010000519.1:0-6069 GCA_038247295.1 Caldilineales bacterium
ATGAGTTTCGCAGCCGGCATCAAGCCCAGCCACGCAGCCTGCCCGCCTTTGAAAAAAGCACCTATGTGGACGACTGGCGCGATCTGATGCGCCTCTATTTGGTGCGGCGTACGCGTAGCTTTGTGATGAACAATTATGCCGACACCGACCCTGCCACAAAACGCAAGTTCCTACGGCTGCGCGATGGGACGCTCGTCTACTTTCCGGCCCGCATCCCGGCCACCGTGCCTTTTGCGGCGAATGAACAATATGCCCGTCTCTATAGCCAGGAAGTGGTCGATCTGATTACCGAGTTGGCCTTACCACGCTATGGGTTGGGCCAATATGTTAATGAACGGCAGGCGCGCAGCGCCACGGCGGACGAACGCCGATTGTTGGAAAATTTGTCACGCGCCGGCAACCGGCTGAAAGGCTTTTGTCGCACCAATCTCTTCAAGCGGCTGGAAAGCAGCGGTCACGCATTTCTCTTATCCATTGACCGGCATCTATTGCGCAATTTTGTTTTTCTCTATGCGCTTGCCAATGACCTGGAGTTGCCGATTGGCACATTGGACGCAGCCGCACTGGACACGGCCACTGAAGATGAAGACAGCGACACGGTGCTGATCCCAGAGGAAGAGTTGACTGGGGCTGAAGAAGGTGAAGAAACCGAGCCACCAGCGGAAACCACGGTAGCAGACAGTCTCCAGCCTGCCATCCCCAATCGCCAGTTGCGTACCGCTTACCAACAGCGTGCCGCGCGCGTCTACACCACCTTTGCCACGACCATGCGCCGCCGCTTTAAGTGGGTACGTCCCACGCTTTTTACGGCGCGTCTGCGTCAGCAACTGGAGGATGATTGCAAACGCCTCTTGCAAGTGTTGGACCTGTGTAGCACCTGGCAGCCCACGGCTGATACAAAATTGAATGCGCTCTTTGACCTGGTCCAAACGCAACATCCGGGTGAAAAAGTGTTGCTCTTTTCGCAATTTGCCGACACCGTCCGCTATCTTCATGCCGAATTGAGTGGGCGGGGCGTGACCCAACTGGCGGCGGCTACCGGTCACTCTGATGATCCCACCGCGCTGGCCTGGCGCTTTAGCCCGATCAGCAACCAGATCACCGTAAGCGCCGACCAGGAGCTGCGCGTTTTGCTCTCCACGGATGTCTTGAGCGAAGGCCAAAACTTGCAAGACGGCGCAATTGTCATCAACTATGATTTGCCCTGGGCGATCATTCGGCTTTCCCAGCGCGCTGGGCGCATTGATCGCATCGGCCAACGCGCCGAACGCATTCTCTGCTACTCCTTTTTGCCGGCGGATGGCGTTGAACAGATCATTCGGCTGCGCGCCCGCGTGCGCCAGCGGCTAGCCGAAAATGGCGAAGTGATCGGCTCTGACGAACAATTTTTCGAAGATCAGACGCTCAGCCAACAGTTGCGTGATCTTTACACCGAACAGTCGGACATTCTGGATCAGGAAGCGGACACGGAAGTTGATCTGGCCTCTTTTGCCCACCAGATCTGGCTCAATGCCACGCGTGACAATCCGGCGCTGGCGCAGAAGATCAGCAACTTGCCGGATGTTGTCTACTCTTCGCGCAACTTTGTCGGTTCGCTCGAACACCCGCAGGGGGTGCTGGTCTACATGAAGACGATGGAGGGGGCCGATTCACTGGCTTGGCTGGACGCCACGGGCCGTCCGGTGACACAGTCTCAATATGCCATCCTGCGCGCCGCCGAGTGTTCACCGCCGACGCCGACGCGTCCACGCCACCCCAATCATCATGAGCTAGTGGCACAGGCCATCGCCCTCATGCAACTGGAGGAACAGAACAGCGGTGGCCAATTAGGATCGCGTACAGGGGCTCGCTACCGCACCTACGAACGGCTCAAGCGCTACTTTGATGAGCTGCGCCGCCACACACCGCTCTTTGCTAGTGAGGATCTCCAGCGCACGATTGATGAGCTCTATCGCTACCCCTTGCGCGCCACCGCGCGCGATCTGCTCAATCGGCAACTGCGCGCCGGTATCAGTGATGAAGATCTGGCGCGCTTGGTCACGGCCCTGCGCAGTGAAGATCGGCTGAGCCTGATCCACGAAGAAGAGCAGCGCCAGGACTTCGGCGAGCTCAGTCGAGTCGAGCCGCGCATTTTGTGTTCGTTGGGATTATTTTCACCATCGTAGGGGCGTTTGGCATTCGCTAAATGGGCGTTTGCCAAACGCCCCTACGATAATCAAAAGGGCCTTATGACACCATCATCTCGAAATCGTCGCTCGATTCGCCTACCAGGATATGACTATACTCAACCTGGAGCATATTTTATTACTATCTGTACGTATCAATTTGTTCACCTATTTGGCACTGTGGTTAACGGCAAGATGGAAATCAACGAATATGGTCGTATCGTTGAAGCAGAGTGGCATAAATCCCCGCAAATACGTCCATATTTACGGATGGATGAATTTGTTGTGATGCCAAATCACAGTCATGGAATTATTTGGATCACTAACCCTGAGTTAAGCAAAGCCAAAACACTTGTACAACCTGAGTTTCGTTTGAAATCTCGCTCGCTCGGCGCATTTGTTGGTGGATTTAAAGCCGCTGTCACGAAACAAATTAACCTGCTTCGTAACGCACCCTCCGCTATGCCCGTTTGGCATCGGAATTATTATGAGCATATCATTCGTCGAGACGAGTCGTTGAATGCAATTCGCCAGTATATTCGTGAAAACCCAGCGCGATGGCAGATTGACCGCTACCACCCAACGTCAGCGGGACCCGATCCACTTGCCATTGAAATTTGGCAGATGTTGCGTGATGAAGAAGTATCTGACAATGGTGAATATTTGTAAGGACGTTTGCAAAACGGGCATTCGCTAAAACGGGCATTCGCCAAATGCCCCTACAGGTGTACGGGCGTTTGTACGGGCGTTTGTACGGGCGTTTGTACGGGCGTTTGTACGGGCGTTTGTACGGGCGTTTGGCAAACGCCCCATAACCCATTCGCAAAACGGGCATTCGCCAAATGCCCCTACAGGTGTACGGGCGTTTGTACGGGCGTTTGGCAAACGCCCCATCCTATATAATCAAAATGCCATACCTAGATCAATATGACTATCAACCGCGAGAATGTCCGTAACTATTTACAGCGCTTTGATTTCAAAAATCTTTTTCTCGAAGAGATGAACTGGTCGAACGCGCCCGGTCGCCCGGTGACGATGACGGTGGAGAGCGCACAATACCAACGCCGTCCGCTGGCCCAACTCTCTGGCGTGATGGTCTTTGAAATTGTGCCGTTGGGTGCCCAAGCCGGTAAGATTCCTGATGCCAAGACGCGCAAGGCGATCTACAAGCAGATTCAACCGCTGGCCCATGAAAATTTGTTGATCTTTGTCGACCACGAAGCAGCGGAAAAACGGACGCAGAGTCTCTGGTATTGGGTCAAACGCGCCAGCAATCAGCCCGCGGTTGGGCGTAGCACAGAGCTTAACAATAAAGAACAAGCGCGGGAACATCTCTACCTCAAAGGGCAGCCGGGCGACCTCTTTTTGAGCAAGCTGGACGGCATGGTGATCGAACTGGACGAACTGCGCGCCGACGGCTCGATCCCCATCACCGAGGTGACGGCGCGTCTGGCTAGTTCGCTCGACGTGGAGCGGGTGACCAAACGTTTCTACAATGAATTTAGCACGCTGCGCATTGACTTTGTCAACTTGATCGAGGGCATTGACCGCGAGAGTGACCGCCAATGGTACGGCTCGGTGCTGCTCCACCGCCTGATGTTTATCTACTTTTTGCAGAAAAAGGGTTTTATCCAGCACAACACTCACTATCTGGATGAGAAGCTGACTGCTAGCCAGGAAAGTGGGCCGGATCGCTATTACGCCGAATTTTTACAGGCGCTCTTTTTTGAGGGTTTTGCCAAACCGGAAAACGACCGCAGCGCCACAGCCAAAGCGTTGCTTGGTCCGATCAAATATTTGAATGGCGGCCTCTTTCTCAAACACCGCTTGGAGCATGACTACCCGGCCATCCGTGTGCCGGATCGTGCTTTTGCCAACCTGCTTGATCTCTTTGGCCGCTACTCCTGGCATCTGGACGATACGCCGGGGGCGGATGACAATGAGATCAACCCGGATGTGTTGGGCTATATCTTTGAGAAATACATCAACCAGAAAGCCTTTGGCGCTTACTACACGCGCACCGAGATCACCCAATATCTCTGCGAACGCACCATTCATGCCGTGATTCTGGAGAAGTTGCACGAACAGAGTAGCGGTGTCGGCAAGCTCACGGCGAGCCGTCACTTTGAATCGTTGGGCGATGCGCTGTTGAAGCTGGATGCCGACCTCTGCCGCCGGCTGCTGCGTATTCTCGAAGATCTGGCGGTGCTCGACCCGGCCTGTGGGTCGGGCGCGTTCCTGGTGGCGGCGATGAAGACGCTGCTTGACATCTACGCCGCGGTCTATGGGCGGATCAAGATTCTCAATGACACCAACCTGACGGCCAAACTCAATACGATCAACAAGCAGCATCGCTCGCTCAACTATTACATGCGCAAGCAGATCATCACCCAGAATCTCTACGGGGTGGACATTATGGAAGAGGCGGTCGAAATTGCCCGCCTGCGCCTCTTCCTTTCCCTGGTCGCCTCCGCGCAGACGGTGGATGACCTGGAGCCACTGCCCAACATTGATTTTAACCTGATGGCCGGCAACTCGCTGATCGGGCTGCTGCAGGTGGATGAAGAGCGCTTTGACGCCCGCAATAACGCCGCCGGGCCGGTGCAGGGCGATCTCTTCCAAAGCGCGCGTGCGGCCGGCTATCGCCAGTTGTTGACTGAGAAGAATCGCTTGATTCGCGATTATCGCGGCGCTTCCGAGTTAGCCAAAGACCACCTGGACTTACAGGTGTTGCGCAAAAACATCGAGGCGCACAAAGCGCAAGCCTACGCCACGCTCAATGAAATTCTGCTCAATGAATTTCAACGGCTGAAGATTCAATATGAACAGGCGCAACCCAGCGGTAAGCCGAAGAAGCGCCCGTTGACTATTGCCGACATTCAGACATTGGATCCCTTCCATTGGGGCTACGAGTTTGACGAGGTAATGGAGGGGCGCGGTGGCTTTGATGTCGTGATTACCAATCCGCCGTGGGAGATTTTTAAGCCGCAGGCCAAGGAGTTCTTTGCCGACTATAGCGATATCGTGACCAAGAACAAGATGGATATTAAGGAATTCGAGAAAGAACAGGATCGCCTGTTACAACTTCCCGCAGTGCAAGCTGCCTGGCTTGAATACCAAAGTCGCTTTCCTCATGTGAGTGCTTGGTATCGATCCACGCCCCAATTTGCCAACCAAATTTCGGTAGTTAACGGCAAAAAGGTAGGGACAGACATCAATCTGTATAAGCTCTTCACCGAACAATGCTTTAATTTGTTACGCAAAGGGGGTGATTGTGGCATTGTTATTCCCTCTGGGATCTACACCGATCTGGGGGCGAAACAACTACGGGAGATGTTATTCGGCCAAACACGCGTAACAGGGCTTTTTGGCTTTGAAAATCGAAAAATGGTATTTGAAGGTGTTGATAGCCGCTTCAAATTTGTCGTATTGACCTTTCGTAAAGGCGGTCAGACGACGCATTTCCCGGCCGCCTTCATGCGGCTTGATGTACAGGAATTAGATCGTTTTCCTAGCGAGGGCGCGATTGCGATGGATGTAGCGCTGGCGCGGCGACTTTCACCCGATTCACTGTCGTTGATGGAGTTTAAGGGTGATCTGGATGTGCAAATTGCTGAAAAGATGTTGCGTTTTCCGTTGCTAGGCGAAGACGTGCCGGACAGATGGAAATTGCAGCTATGCAATGAATTTCACATGACTAACGATAGTCATCTCTATCGTAAGGAATTCAAACCTGAAAGATTACCGCTTTATGAAGGAAAGATGATTCACCAATTCACCCATCAGTGGGAAGGTGCTCAAGCACGGTACTGGATTGATGAAAAAGAGGGGCGGGCAGCCTTACTTGGAAAAGGTAAAGATGTAGGACAGAAGTTAGATTATCAGCAATACCGGCTGGCTTTTC
>JBBRVA010000520.1:0-6069 GCA_038247295.1 Caldilineales bacterium
AAGCGGTTGTGCCCGGCGATGTTGTGTTGCTCTCGGCTGGTAGCCTGATCCCGGCCGACGGCGTGTTGCTGGAAGCCAAAGATTTCTTTGTCAGCCAGGCAGTGCTCACCGGCGAGACGTTTCCGGTCGAAAAAAAGGTGGCGGAAAAAGCGGGTGAAGTAGCCGCTAAGGCTGGTTTAGCCGAACGCACCAATTGTGTCTTTATGGGCACCAGTGTGCGCAGTGGCACGGCCCATGCCTTGATCGCACAAACCGGTGCCGCTACGGCCTTTGGCCAGATCGCCGAGCGGCTAAAATTGCGCCCGCCGGAAACCGAATTTGAACACGGCATCCGGCGTTTTGGCTATCTGCTCACAGTGGTGATGTTGGCGCTGGTGGTAGCAACCTTTGCCATCAATGTGCTCTTACAGCGACCACCAATTGAATCCTTGCTCTTTGCGATTGCCCTGGCCGTGGGCATGGCGCCCGAACTGCTGCCCGCCATTATCAGCATCAACCTGGCCAAGGGCGCCCAGGCGATGGCGAAGAGCGGCGTGATCGTGCGCCGGCTTAGTGCGATCGAGAATTTAGGCAGCATGGATGTGCTCTGCACCGACAAGACCGGCACGTTGACCCTTGGTGTTGTGCAACTTGATGGCGCGCTGGATATACTAGGGCAACCTTCCGCCGCTGTGCTGCGTGACGCTTATCTTAATGCCGTTTTCCAGACCGGGCTAGCGAACGTGCTGGATGAAGCGATTATTGCCAAGGCTCAAGCACAGGGTCTCTCTGCTACGCCGGCCAACAAACTGAGCGAAATCCCCTATGACTTTGTGCGCAAACGGCTGAGCGTGGCGGTTCAGACGGACGATAATCAACACCGCTTGATTACCAAAGGCGCGCTGGACAACGTCCTGGCAGTCTGCACCCAGGTGCAGGACGGCAATGGCCCCGTCCCATTCGACGCGCGGCATGAAGCACAAATTCGCCAGCGCTATGCCGAGTGGAGTGCCAAAGGTTACCGCGTGCTGGGCGTGGCGACTAAGCCGGTGACGCTGGTCGCCAATTTGGCGCACAGCGATGAATGCGATTTGATCTTTAGCGGCTTCCTGATCTTCTTCGACCCGCCCAAACCCAGCGTGCAGAAAACGCTGCTCGACCTGGCCAAGCTGGGCGTCGAGGTAAAAATTATCACGGGTGATAACCGTCTGGTCGCCGCCCATGTGGCAGCCGTGATCGGTATGCAGGTCGATGGCATGCTGACGGGCGACGAGATCAATGCGATGAGCGATGAAGCTTTGTGGCAACGCGCCAAGGCGACTACGCTCTTTGTGGAGATCGATCCAAATGAAAAAGAGCGCATCATTCTCGCCTTGCGCAAAATGGGCCACGTCGTCGGCTATATGGGCGACGGCATCAACGATGCGCCGGCGTTACACGCCGCCGATGTGGGCATCTCGGTGGACACGGCGGTAGATGTGGCCAAGGATGCGGCCGATTTCGTGCTGCTCAAGCAAGATTTAGACGTGCTGCGCCAGGGGATTGAAGAGGGGCGGCGCACCTTTGCCAATACCCTGAAATATGTCTTTACGACCACCAGCGCCAATTTTGGCAACATGTTTAGCATGGCGGGCGCATCGCTCTTTTTACCCTTTTTGCCGCTACTGGCCAAACAGATTTTGCTCAACAACTTTCTCTCCGACTTCCCATCGCTGACCATCGCCACGGATAACGTTGACCCGGAGTTGGTGGAAAAACCCCGGCGCTGGGATATCAAGTTCATCCGCGACATGATGGTGATCTTTGGCTTGATCAGTTCGGTCTTTGACTTTCTCACTTTTGGCACACTGATCTTCATCGTGAAGGCCGCCCCGGAGGAATTCCGCACCGGCTGGTTTGTTGAGTCGTTGATGACCGAGTTGTTGATAACCCTAGTCTTGCGCACACGGCGCTCAATCTTTAAAAGCAACCCCAGCTTTTATCTCTGGCTCTCCACCTTGGCCGTGACAATCGTCGCTTTGGCGATCCCTTACCTGCCCTTTGGTGGGTTGTTGGGCTTCACGCCATTGCCGCCCTTTGCCCTCTTGCTTTTGCTCGTGATCACGGTTGTATATGTGGCCGTATCAGAGATAGCGAAGCGGATCTATTTTGCCCGTTTACGACGTGCGTAAATTTGCACGCTCCCCATTTTTTCGCGGCGAGAATGGCTGCATCCCCAATTTTGGGGCCTACTTAAATTGGGGATGCACTGAGAGTGAACGAATCATTTTTGATTCAAGAAAAATGCGGCTATAGTGTGCCTGCTCGATCCATCGTCTACTCTATGCGCAACCGAGAAAATTTTATGACCGTTTTTTCACTTCACGTAAGCGGGCGAACCTGGTTGGCTTTGCTGTTACTTGCTTTCACTGGGTGGTTGGCAACCACGCACTTTCCTCTTATTCTTGAGATCAGCACCATTCTGTTGGGCGCGTTTCTGCTCAGCCTGGCCATTGCGCCGCTTGCCGAGCGATTGGCGCGTTGGCGTGTACCACGTGGCGTTACGGTGTTGAGCATCTATATTGGCTTGATTGGGCTAGCTAGCGTTCTCGGCGATCTATTGGCGCCGGTGATCGATACACAAACACAGCAGTTGCGCACGCATGGCCCCGCTTTATTCCAAGAATTGATGACACGCTTGACGGCATTACCTTGGCTAAACAGGTGGCTGCCTTCGCTTGGTACGTTGTCGCAACAAGCGACCAGCCTGCTCAATACTTTGTTGCCCACGCTCCTGAACACGGCGGTCGACTTGGGTGATCTCACGCTCAATGCGCTGGTGCTGTTGGTGTTAGCCTATTTTTTGGTCACCGACGGCGCACTTAGCGAACGATTTATGGCTCTGCTGTAGATTTGCATCCAGCCCTCGTGGTCGTGGCGTTATTTATCGGTGCCAAGGTGGGTGGCGTGACCGGTGTTTTCTTTGCCGTACCCCTCACCGTCATTCTCACGACTTTGTTACAAGAGATCCAGGCGGCACAGACAGGGCCGGTACACCTTGAACAGGCTTAATTTGCCGTGGCAACGGCTGCTCTTCTGAGGCTTGATGATCACCTTGCTTGGGGTGGTGATTGGGCGCTTTAACCAAGTGGAAAAGTTAGCGGCGCTGCTGGAGCAGGGGCGCTGGCCGTGGTTGCCTTTTTTACGGCGGCGATGGGTATCGTCAATGTCCTATCGGCACTGACACCCGCCCTGGTCGAGCGCTACGCGATCCTAAGAATCTTCTCGCCGTTAGCCGTCATCCAGGGTGGCCATTTGACGGCCGTGCTAGCCGGTTTTGCCCTGCTAGTACTGGCCGATGGTCTGGCGCGCCGCCAACACACTGCCTGGCTGCTGACGTTGGCCACCCTGCTTGTCTCATCGGTCAGCCATCTGGTCAAAGGGCTGGACTATGAAGAGGCGACATATTGGAAATCGTGCAGCCCGAAGCACAGTCACGGTCTGTGTTAAACTTCAGTCGGTCACCTTCTGCATCAGCAATTCCGTCTTGCTGCCCCGTTACGCAGCTCCCGCGCGGCCAAACCGTCCAAGCTACTCATCTGCCCAGGTCGCACCCTATCTCGTTGGTGATTGACTTGGGCAGATAGGTCGTGTATGTGTCCGCTACGGATAACAAAATAGTAACAGACGAATCCATAACCTATGACAACCGAACTCGCCCACATTCGCAACATTGACATGATTGCCCATATCGACGCCGGGAAGACCACCACGACCGAGCGTATACTCTTTTATTCGGGCTACACGCATGCCTTGGGCGAGGTGGATGAAGGCACAATGGTGACGGATTGGTGGGCGCAAGAGCGTGAACGGGGCATCACCATCAAGGCCGCGGCGATCACGACCCGCTGGCGCGATACGGTGACCGACGCGGAGGCGCAGATCAACATCATCGATACGCCGGGCCACATCGACTTTACGACCGAGCAGATAAACATTTCTCATGGACATGACGGGATCAATGTCAGCGAGGCGCATGGAGATAACAATCACCGGATTCAATTGACATTTTAGCCTGGTTCATGCATAATGTGTGCAAAAAGTTAAGTAACCCTTTATTTTCTGCACACATTATGCAAAATGGCCGCTTCACCCAATCACGATCAGCTCTATCAATTTGCAGAGATGCAGGCCGGCTACTTTACCACCGCCCAAGCCAGGGCTGCCGGCTTTAGCCATGCTTTGCTGGCGTATCACGTGCAAGCCGGCCTCTTCGAGCGCGTTTGTCCAGGCGTCTATCGGCTGAAACGTTTTCCGGCCTCGCCATACGAAGATCTCTTTGTCGCGTGGCTGCGCGCGGGCAACCACGCCGTGATCTCCCATGACAGCGCGCTGGCGCTCTATGACCTATCGGACTTGCTGCCCAACGCGATTCATCTGACTGTACCGCGTACTGCCTCCCGGCGCCATTCGGGCCTACGTCTGCACACCAATCAACTAGTTCCTGCTGATGTGACACATTACGCCGACTTGCCTGTAACGACTGTTCCACGTACGATTGCCGATGTTGCGGCCAGTGGTCTCAGCGAGGAGTTGGTATGGCAAGCTATCCAGGAAGCGTTGCGGCGCGGGCTGACGACCATCGATCAACTGCGCACGACGGCCAGTCGCCGTGGTGGACGTGCAGACAAGCTGGTTGCCCAAGCACTCACGGTAGCAAGCGCCCCATGAAATATGCCACTGGCTCCGCCTTTCGTCGCGCCCTGGAGACCCGTCTGCGCACCCTGAGTCAACGTGAGGGTGTGCCGCTGGCACGGCTGCGTAAACTTGTGGCATTTGATCGCCTGCTGGCGCGCCTGCTCCAAGCCGAGCCTGAAACCTGGGTGCTCAAAGGCGGTCTTGCGCTGCAGCTTCGCCTGGGCCCGCGCGCCCGTACAACCAAAGACGTGGATGTCATGTGGCGGCAGTCAGCGTTCGACCTGCACCAACGCTTGATCGACGTAGCAGCCCTAGACGTGAATGACTGGTTTCGTTATACAGTGGAGCAGCCGAACGCAGGGCAAGAAGCATTACTTGGTGGTGGCAGACGTTTCTTTGTGCATGCACTGCTGGACAGTCGCCCTTTCGAGTTATTCCACGTGGATGTTGGGGTAGATGATCCGATGCTAGAACCGGTGCAGTTTCTAGCCATGCCAGCCCTCCTAGATTTTGCGGACATTGCACCGGCTCTGGTGCCCTGCTATCCGATCACACAGCAACTGGCTGAAAAAGCACATGCGTATACTAGGCCACACGTCACCGGCGAAAGCAGTCGCGTCAAAGATCTGGTCGATATTCTACTGTTGGCCGGACTACAACCCTTGCTGGGATTAACTTTGCGCCTGGCCTTGCAGGCTACCTTTGAAGCACGCAACACGCATCCTCTGCCAGCGACATTGGCGCCTCCCCCGGAGAGTTGGGCCCAGCCGTTGCGCAGAATGGCGGATGAGACAGGTCTCGCCTGGCGCGATCTTGACGAGGCTACGACTGCGGCCATGCAATTCCTTAACCCAGTGGCTGCAAAGCCAACAGGCAGGCGCGTGGAACCCGATCACGTGGGCTTGGGAAGCCTGTTGACGTTCCAGCCAGCGGTTGCGGCAGCAGGCCGGCGGGTGCCTCTTTGTTCTGGCGCACAAGAAAATGGTAATGATTCGGCATCAGAACGTAGGCGATCAGGGTGAGGGAGAAGGCCGTACAATACTCGTTGATCCGAGTTAACGTAAAGAGATAATTTTGCTCTTCGCGAAAGATCGTCACCCGACGCGCACCACGGTTGTAGAGGTGATAGTAGTGGCCCGGCAGCCACTCGATTTCATCTTGTCTTGCCTTCGACATATGGGACTCCGATGCTGATTGCCAGCCAGATGACACTCTCTCGCTGGTCGTGGATTGAACAAATCTAGGAAGGCGCAGCGACGGTCATCTACACCTCTCTAGTACACTTGGGCGTAAGTAAGACAGTGAATCAGTAGTGAATCAGTAGGACAGTGAGACAGTGAGACAGTACAAACACTGTTCTACTGTCCTACTGATTCACTGTCTTACTTACGCCCAAGTGTACTAGTAGCTTAC
>JBBRVA010000521.1:0-6066 GCA_038247295.1 Caldilineales bacterium
GGCACCTTTTATCTAAAAAAGGGACCAATCTTCACCCACATCTGTCTGGGTGATGAGATCAATCGTGCGCCAGCCAAGACCCAATCGGCGCTATTAGAGGCGATGGAAGAGCGCCAGGTGACGATTGAAGGTGAGCGCCATCTGCTCGACGAGCCGTTTATTGTGCTGGCAACGCAAAACCCTGTCGAGTACGAAGGCACCTACCCGCTGCCCGAAGCACAACTCGATCGCTTTATGTTCAAGGTGCTGGTCGACTATCCGCCGGAAGCGGTAGAACACGAGATTTTGCGCCGCTATCACACTGGCTTTGACGCCCGCCACCTGGACGCCACCGGCATCCAACCGGTAATCCGCCCAGCCGATCTGCCCGCGTTGCGCCGGGAGATTCAGCAAGTTAAGGTCGAGGAGGGCATCTTTGGTTACATCACGCAGATCGCTATCGCCAGCCGGCGCAGCCAGGATCTGATCCTGGGCGGCAGTCCGCGGGCCAGCATTACGCTGTTATTGGCATCTAAAACCTACGCCGCCTTGCAAGGCCGCGATTATGTAACGCCCGACGATGTCAAATTTGTGGTTGCCCCCACCTACCGCCATCGCATCATCCTGCGCCCCGAGGCCGAGATCGAAGGGTTGGACGCCGACGCCGTAATCCGGCGCATGGTAAGCGGAGTACCGGTGCCACGCTAGATATTCTTTGTCAACACGAATTTTTGTAAACACGGATTTGGAAAACACGGATAATAAAAAAGAATATCCGTGTTTTCCAAATCCGTGTTTACAAAACAACTTATGGGCAAACCATTTAAAAGTCGCACCGATCATGCTGTCGGTACACAAGAGCAATTGTGCGACTTTAAGGGTTTTATCTATTAGAGGTACAGAGCAATCCCTGTGCAGATTACGATTCGTCCCGCCATTGAAGCGGACCAACCTGTCATTCGCGCCATCATCCGTGCCGCCTTTATCAATCGCATGGGGCTAGATTGGCGGCGCTTTTTGCTGGCCGAAGATCAGGGCCGCATTGTGGGCGTAGGCCAGGTAAAACCGCATGCAGACGGCAGCCGCGAGCTGGCCTCTTTGGCTGTGATTCCAGAATACCAGGGCCAAAAGGTGGGCAGCACGCTGGTGCGAGCGTTACTGGCCCGTGAACAAGGCACGATCTACCTCTTTTGTGTTGCCAAATTGGCCGGTTACTATGCGCAGTTTGGGTTTGAACTTGTTCAGCGAACAGACTTACCGCCATCCCTCGCCCGCTTGCACCGCTTGGGTAATCTGCTCGGCTATACCCTTAGCCCACTCTTCACTGGCCACCGCATCGAAGTGGTTGCCATGCAGATTACGCTTCCTGTGTAAAATCATCACCCTGCGCTTTCGATTATTCTTGCCATCAGTGGTACACTTATTGGTTGACAAATGGTAAATAGATAAATAGTAATGGGTAAGAGTCATTGGTAAATATTGACTTGCCCATTACCGTTTACCCAACTACTGACTGTGAATAATTCTGTAGACACTCTATATATAACTTTTGGAAAGTACTTCTCATGGCACTGAGTATTGGAATTGTTGGTTTACCCAACGTGGGCAAGAGCACCACGTTTAATGCGTTGACAAAAGCGCAAAATGCCCAGGCGGCGAACTATCCATTTTGCACCATTGAGCCCAACAAGGCGGTGGTGGCGGTACCCGACCCGCGTGTGGATAAGTTGGCGGTGCTGGCAAAATCGGAAAAGATAATTTATGCCACAGTCGAGTTTGTCGACATTGCCGGGCTAGTAAAAGGCGCCAGCCAGGGCGAAGGGCTAGGCAATCAATTCCTGGCCAATATTCGTGAAACCGCGGCGATTGTACATGTCGTACGCTGTTTTGATGACGAAAATGTGATCCATGTGTCCGGCGATATCAGCCCCCGCGATGACATTGACGTGATCAACCTGGAACTGATCCTGGCCGATCTGCAACAAATCGACACCAAGCTGAGCAAGCTGGAACGCCAGGCCAAACACGACAAAGCCCTGCAAGCGCAGGCCGAGTTGGCCGTCCAACTTAAGGCGCTGCTGGAACAGGGCAAACCAATTATCGCCTATTCAGATCTTACGAGCGAGACCTTCCAGGCGCTGAACCGTGAGATGCGCTTCTTAACCGCCAAGCCGATCATTTATGTGGCCAACGTCAACGAAGATGATCTGCTAGAAGATAACGCCTATGTGCAAACGGTGCGCGCGATTGCGGCTGAACAAGGCGCAGAGGTGGTCAAACTGTGCGCCCGCCTGGAAGAAGAGATGGCCGGTCTCAGCGACGAAGAGCGCGCCGAATTTCTGCACTCGTTGGGTGTCGAAGAAAGCGGTCTGGAGCAAGTGATCCACAAGGGTTACAAAGCGCTAGGGCTGATTAGCTACTTCACGGCCGGCCCCAAAGAAGTGCGCGCCTGGACGGTGCCGATTGGGACGAAAGCGCCGCAGGCCGCTGGCGTGATCCACGGCGACTTCGAGCGGGGCTTTATTCGCGCCGAGACGATTGCCTACGCCGCGTATGTGCGCCTGGGCAGCGAAGCCGCCGTCAAAGCGGCCGGCGAGATGCGCGTGGAAGGCAAAGAGTATGTGGTACAAGATGGCGATGTGATGCATTTCCGGTTCAACGTATAACGTATGCCCACAGTGACGACCCGTCCGGTTACCGACGCGAATTGGCAAACAGCACTGGCGCTGGATACTGAACCCGATCAGCGCGACTTTACACCTTCGGTGGCGATTTCGCTGGCCAAAGCCTACATTCAGCCGGATGGCCTCGCCTACGATCCGGTGGCCATCTATGCGGGTGCCACCATGGTCGGTTTCTATAGTTTTATTTATAAACCCGGTGATTTACGCTATTGTTACTTGGGCGGTTTTTTGATCGACAAAGCACACCAGGGTCGCGGCTACGGCCGCGCCGCGCTGGCCGATTTTATCGCCACCGTCCAGCGCAGTTACCCGCAATGCAGGGATATTTTGCTCAGCGTTCATCCCCAAAATGAACGGGCGCAACAACTCTACACCCGTTTGGGCTTTGTCAAAACGGGTGATATATATGATGGGGAAGTGGTGATGCGCCGGGTTTTGCCGCAGAATGGGCGCGATTTACCGCCGACCGACCTCGTCAAAAAAATCCAATTGACATCTAGCAACGACTGATATACTATATGCCTCACTTTCCTTGGTCTTTTTTGCCTTCGCCGCGGTAGTTTCACCTACAGGCTAGGTCCCATGACACCTAAACAAACTGGGCACAGAGATTGTGGTGCGGTGACAGCGTTAAACAAAAAATAAGCTCATCCCCGCAAAGCGACCTTCCGCGAAGCTAGTATCGGCCGATGAGCAAAGCATAAACAGTGGATTGGCCGTCTAGACACCCAAGTCTAACGTCCACACGGAGCACGAGAACGATACATGAACCTAACACCCGTTGAGCAACGAACCTTAAGTGATGAAGCGGCCGACCGTTTACGTTCAGCGATTCGCAGTGGATCATTGCTGCCTGGCACGCGGCTGGTCGAACGCGACCTGGCCGAACGCCTGGGCATGAGCCGCATTCCGATCCGCGAGGCGATCCAACGCTTGGTCGAAGAAGGGTTGGTCCACAAAGCAACCCACCGTGGCACCTTTGTCTATGCACCTACCTTGGCCGAGATCGAAGAAATCTCGTCTTTGCGTGTCGTACTGGAACACTTTGTCGCCGAACGCGTGCTCGGCCGCTGGATCCCCGATCATGAAACGAAACTCCGTGCGATTGTCGGTGATATGCGCCGCGCCGCCGCCGCTAATGATCTGCAACAATTGTACGAACAAGATTTTTTGTTCCACAGCGCACTCTGGGAAATTGCCAACCACAGCCTATTGCTAGAAGTGGTTTCTGGGTTGCGTTCACGCATCAATCGCTTTCTCCACGAAGCCATTATCGCCTTAAACACATCACAACTCGATTCGCATATTGCTTCGCACGATGACTTGGTAGAGGGCTTAAAGAATGGCGATCTGGCGCATGTTAAAACCCTCTTCACCCTGCATGTGCTGGCGGCCCGGGATCGAATTCTCGCCTATTGCGATTTGCCAGATGAACGAACGCTGAAGAATGAGACGCGCCGCCGAACCAATGGCCAGCGGCGCACGATGGATGATCAGGCCTGGCTGGCCAGGGATGGCGCACAGGAGGCTTAATGAACACAGAAGCGTTGAAAGCCTTACAGGCACCCATGAAGGAGAAATGATCTTGCGCCAACCACCCAACTTTGGAGCTACTTATGAGTGCTAAGCCACTACACATTTTAATCTTCGGTGCGCACCCGGATGATCCCGACTATTCGGCCGGTGGCACCGCGGCCCTCTATGCGCAACAAGGCCATCGCGTCAAGCTGATCAGCCTGACCAATGGCGACGCTGGCCACCACGAAATGGGCGGCGCACCGCTGGCTTGGCGCCGGCGGCAAGAGGCGGCGGATGCGGGGGCGGCGCTGGGTGTTGAATATATCACGCTCGACATCCACGACGGCGCCCTGCTGCCTACGCTAGAGAATCGCAACCTGGTCATCGGCTTGATCCGTGAATTCGAGCCGGACTTGATCATGGTGCACCGGCCCAACGACTACCACCCCGACCACCGCTATGCGTCGCAACTGGTGCAAGATGCCTCGTACATGGTCACCGTGCCCAACGTGGTGTCGCATATGCCGCACCTGCGCACCATGCCCGTAATCGTCCATACCTGGGACCATTTTCAGAAGCCCTATCCGTTCCAGGCCGATGTTGTCGTAGCAATTGACACCGTGGTGGAACAAAAGGTGGATGGCTTGCACTGTCACACCTCACAGATGTATGAATGGCTGCCGTACAATGGCCGTTATCTGGAGCAAGTGCCGCCGCACGCAGCTGAACGTCGCGCCTGGTTGCGCCAAAATCTGGAGCAACGGCTACGCCGGGCTGTCGAGCTGTATCCGCAGCAATTACAAACGCTCTATGGCGAAACCCGCGCCCGCCAGGTCCAATACGCCGAAGCCTTTGAAGCCTGTGAATATGGTACACCATTGACGCCAGAGAATCGCGCCAGGCTGTTTCCATTCTTTTAAATAACCCTTTTAAATTGGGCGATTGGCGATCAATAATCTCTAAGCGCCCAATTGTTAAATCGCTAAGCCTAAGCATCATCTAGGGAGAAACTTTGGTATGACGGAAACCCCAGCCCCAGCGCGTGTCGACTTAGGACCTTGTATTCAGGTGGGCATTGTTGTACGCGATGCAGAAGCTGCCGTATGCGCCTGGACAGAACGCTTCAACTTTCCGGAGGCGCGTTTTGTCGATTGGCCGCCACCAGGACGTGATCTGGAAAAGACGATGACCTACCGCGGCCAGCCAGGCGCCTTCAAGATGCGCCTGGCTTTTATCGAAACCGGCACGCTGCAAATCGAGTTTATCCAACCGTTGGAAGGTGGCAACATCTATTCTGAATTCTTGGAAGAACATGGCGAAGGGCTGCACCATATTCTGTTTGAAGTGGACGATCCAGAAGCTGTAGCCGCCGGATTAGGCGCGCCGATCTTGCAAAGCGGTGGCTCTACGCTGCGGCCCGGCGCGATCTGGACCTATCTGGATACGCAGGCAATGCTGGGCTGCATGATCGAGTTTCGCACCAAATTGAAATAACTTTCCACAGCTTGAAGGCGGGACAAGCAACGTTTTCATAGGCACAGATTACACAGATGGCGCAGATTTTAACAAAACCTACGCCATCTGTATAATCTGTGCCTAAATTTTTCCTGTGATCTGGAAAGGGAATTTGCGAAAACGAGGTAGTACGCAGCGTTAGATTATGGTAAAATTACAAGTACGTAGGCCAATCAGTAAACGCCGCAACAATTGATATATTCGATGTGGTTCAGGACTTGCATTATCCAGAGAACCAGGAAAGAGGAATACCATGCTTGAACATCGACTCGACAGCCAACGGATTGTTGTTTCGCGTGATGTATGTCACGGCAAGCCGCGCTTGGCGGGTACACGGATTATGGTTTATCAAGTGCTGGATCTATTGGCC
>JBBRVA010000522.1:0-6065 GCA_038247295.1 Caldilineales bacterium
GTACTCTGGTGGCAATGTTTTCACATGGAAATGGTCGTGCTTGGCTGGTTGGTCTTTGATCTTACGAATTCACCGTGGACGGTTTCGCTGGTCAGCTTTTGTCGCACGCTCCCCTTATTACTGATGGGCTTATTCTCAGGCCCGATTATCGATTACTTCGGGCGGCGGCGCGTAGTAATCGCGGCGCAAGCGGCCAATTTGTGTGCCTATCTGGCGATGATCGCGTTGTTATGGAGCGGTGCTGCCGCGCCCTGGAATATTGCCATCGTCGCTTTCTGCCTGGGGACAGCCTGGGCAATCGACTGGCCTACGCGCCGTGCCTTGCTACCCGATATCCTGGGCAAAGGCCAAATGGTCGATGGCATGCTGATTGAAAGTTTTTTGACCGGCATTTCGCGCATTATTGGGCCGGCCATTGCCGGCGGGCTGATTGCGCGCTTTGGCGCAGCCGGCTGTTACACCTTCATGGCCCTGCTGTCCGTCAGCGCGTTGTCGGTTTTGATTCCTCTACTTTCTGCGCCAATCGCGCGTAAGACCATGCCCTTCCAACTCGCGCCGTGGGTTGCGCTGGGGGAAGGGCTGCGCTACGTGCGTTCCAACCAGACCATTCTGGCCGTGCTCGTCGCTACGCTGGTCATGAATCTATGGGTATTCCCCTATAGCTCATTGTTGCCCGTCTTTGCGCGCAATGTACTGCACCAGGGGCCGGTGCAACTGGGCCTTTTGAGCACAGGCACGGGCATGGGGTCATTTCTTGGCTTGCTCTTGATGAATCGGCTGCGGCAGCGCTATAACATTGGCGCGCTCTTTATCGCCGGCACCGGTTGGATGTGTATCGCGCTGATCATGTTTGCCTTATCGCACTACTATCCATTTTCTTGGGCCATGCTGTTCTGCGCCGGTATGGGCATGTCCTACTTTGGCACGCTCCAGAGTGCCATCATCTTGTTGCGTACGAGTGATGAGATGCGCAGCCGTGTCATGGGCATTCTGGTGCTGGCAATCGGCGGTGATCCACTGGGCCAGTTGCAGATTGGTTCCCTGGCCGAGCGTTTTGGTGTGCAAGCTACGCTGGCTGGCCAGGCCAGCGCGGCCGGACTGGTGCTAGCGTTGATCGCATTTTTGCTGCCCAGCCTTCGCCAGCCAGAGCGACAGGATGGGTAGGCGAGTATTTTTTTTGTCGGGTCGATCACGCTAACTTCCATTGCCCCAGATTTTTAGCGTTTGACATCCCCTGCTAGCTATGATAAAAATTGTTCACAGTTCTGAGTATTTCTTGCGACCTCCCCCTACAGACAATTAATTCGTTTTTACCGACATGTTGTTAGCGTTAAAAAGATAGACAGGGAAAACAGGGATTTGAAAATTCTCTCTGGGTACGCGTCTACCTTTTTGCGGCAGCCCATTGGATTTTCAAGCACTTTCTCAGCTTTACCTAGACGGGTATTCCAGAAATGGATCACTATGGCACTATCTATTGCAAATGAAAAGCGTGCAGCGCAAAAACAGAACAAGCGCAGCTCGCGTTTAAAGCGCGTAGAAGCGTGGGAAGGTCGGCTCTTTGCCCTACCTTTTATTTTGGGCTTCATTATCTGGTGGGCCTATCCGCTGGCATACTCAATTTACCTGGTTTTCCACGCCTGGGATCTGCTATCACCGGCCGAGTTTGTGGGGTTTGAAAACATTCAGGAATTGCTTGTCGATGACCAGGTAGGGCTATCGCTCTACAACACGGCCTACTTTACTTTTATTGGCGTTCCGCTGCAACTGATTGTGGCATTACTGCTCGCCTTAGCGTTGAATGTAAAGCTACACTGGCAGTCTCTCTATCGGACACTGGTCTACTTGCCGGCGATGACACCGATTGTCGCCAGCGCTGTGGTCTGGTTACAGATCCTCCACCCTGAATTTGGCATCCTCAACAGCGTGCTGCGCTGGTTTGGGATTGAGCCGGTCAATTGGCTCTTTAATCCCGCGGCGGCAAAGCCGGCCTTTATCCTTATGACACTCTGGGCCGTTGGTCCGCAGATGATCATCTTTCTAGCCGGTTTGCAAGGCGTGTCCGTCTCGTTATATGAAGCGGCCGAAATTGACGGCGCCAATCACTTGCAAAAATTCTTTTACATTACCATTCCAATGATCTCCTCAGTGATCTTTTTTAACCTTGTCGTTGGCATTATTGCCAGTTTCCAGGTCTTTACGACCGCCTTTGTCATGACGCAAGGTGGACCACAGAATGCAACGCTCTTTGTCGTACTTTACCTTTATCGGAATGCATTTCAATACTTTAAGATGGGTTACGCCTCGGCAGTCGCCTGGATGCTCTTTCTGATCATTGTCTTTTTCACGGTCGTACAGTTCAAGCTTGCCAATCGCTGGGTCTATGAAGAAGGATCAAAATAATTCGCTCATCAGCCGAAAGTGTGCAAACGCATTATTTTGCCCACGGCCAAAACACCACTTTGCACCGATGAGCCAAATAATTACTTAACAAGATTGAGGCAAAACCTATGGCGTCTGAAACAGTAGCGGATCTAAAATACCCAAAATTACGTTGGTATCAGAGCAAAACAAGACAAGAATCGGTAGGCCATCTGTTACTGCACATGCTGCTGATTTTTATTAGCTTTGTCTTTTCTGTGCCCTTACTCTGGGTGATATCTACGTCGCTCAAGATGCAAGATCGGGTCTTTACCTATCCCATTCAGTGGATTCCAAACCCGGTGAACTGGGAAAATTATGAACGCCTGATCACCTTACTGGAATTCTCTGGCACGCCCGGGGTTGTCCTCTTTTTCCAAAACACATTGATCGTTTCGGTGCTGGCGACCGTAGGCACGGTGCTGTCGAGCGTGCTGGTTGCCTATAGCTTTGCTCGGCTCCATTGGCCAGAACGCAATTTTTTCTTTAGCCTAAGCCTCGGCACGATGATGTTGCCGGGCGTGGTGATTATTATTCCAACCTTTTTGCTTTTCCGCGACCTGGAATGGTTGGATACGCTCCGCCCCCTGATCGTGCCGTTCTGGTTTAGCATCCAAGGCTTTTATGTCTTTCTGTTACGCCAATTTTTCTTAGGTCTCCCGATCGAGTTAGAGGAAGCTGCCCGCATCGATGGGGCGGGGAGTTTCCGCATTTTGTGGCAAATTATCATCCCGCTCTCGAGCCCTGCTATCATTACGGTGACGATCTTCTCATTTTTACAACACTACAACGAATTTTTAGGTCCCTTGTTATATCTCAATACCGTAGAACGTTTTCCCATGGCTTTGGGCATGCGCATGTTCCAGGGCGCCTACGGTCCAGATTGGCCGCTGGTGATGGCCGCTTCGGCCGTTTTTATCTTTCCAACGATTTTTGTCTTCTTGGTTGCCCAGCGTCACTTTATTCGGGGTATTCACCTAACTGGGTTAGCTGGTCGCTAACTGGTCGTTAGGTAAGCAGTGACGATTCGATCAATCTCCCATTGACAATTTGGGCTTTATGACCGCTCGTTTGGTAGCGCTTGGATCATACACCTAAATTGCCAATTATCATTTGTGCTCAGGTAACCTTTTTATTTCTCACAAGCAGTCTCATTGTAGGAGGAACCAAGATGCATCAGAATTTCGAAAAACTTTCACGCCGTGGATTTCTTAAGCTCTCCGCAGCAGCGGTTGGCGTCAGCGCGCTAACCGTCTTGGCCGCTTGTTCACCCGCGGCGCCCGCGGAGTCTGGCAGCGCGGCCAGCGCACCGGGCGCGGGTGCCGAGAAAGTAGAAATCTCGTTCTACGAGTGGGGGACGGCCCTCGACAAACAAGTCTCCGATAGCACAATTGCCGACTTTCAAGCCGCCAATCCTAATATCACGGTGCGCTTGGAACAAGCGCCTGGCGGCCAACATTATGACAAGCTCCAGGCTTCCTTGGCGGGCGGCACCGCTGCCGATGTGATTAATAATCAGACATGGCTCTGGCAAAGCTTTTCCGCCAAGGGTGTCTACGCCGCCCTAGATGATTTGCGCGCCCGCGATGATTACAATACACCTTATCCAGACGCGTGGGCCAATACCTATGACGTGCAGACCAAATTCCGCGGCAAGCTTTTTGGTGTGCCCTGGAACATGGGCGCTATGTTGATCTTTTACTCGAAAGCACCGTTTGATCGAGTGGGTATCCCCTACCCCACTGCGGATTGGACCTATGATGAGTTTGTCGAATTGACGCAACAGTTGACCGAAGAGGTCGATGGCGTCCAACACTATGGCTATCAGACGAACACCTCGTACGAACGCCTGGCAAGTTGGATGCGTTTGAATGGTGATAAGGAATGGGATCAAGAAATTGAGCCCACGAAGGCGATGTGGGATCAAGAGTATATTATGGATATGATCAACTTCCAGCTCTATGCCTGTGTTAATGAATTCAAAGTTTCCCCCACGCCCGCCATGATGGAAGGCGGCCTCAATGATATGGATTCGGGCAACGTAGCGATGACGATGGAAGGCCCTTGGTTCTTCCCCAAAATGGCCTGTGGTGATTGGGCCTGTACACCCGAGCAACTGGCCGCCGGCGGTGTTCCCTATGGTGTTGTTCAAATGCCTAAAAGCCCAAAGGGCACGCGTGCCCACATGGTCTTTGGTCACGTCGTACTGCTAAATAATGCCAGCAAGCATCAAGACGAGGCCTGGGAATTTATGAAATTCCAAGGCGGAGAGGGTGCCCAGAAATATGTTGCTACCTCTGGCCGCCAGCCTGTGACCCCGGAATTCAATGAAAAATATTGGTTCTCGGACACCAAGGAAAAGTGGGGGTTGGAAGATCCGCAACCGTTCCTCGATGCCTTTGAAAGCGGAGTTTTGCATGTCGCGGGTGAAGTGGACGATCGCGTCATCACCAACGAGGTCTTTGGCCCTGCTCGCGACAGGATGATCGCCGGTGATGCTGACGCCTACACCGTAGTGCCAGAGATGAATGCGAAAATTCAAGAAATGTTGGATGCGTATTGGGAGAAACAGAAGAGCTGATCGACGGGTGACGGAGTGGTGAGTCATCGTCCAAGCATAAGATTGGAGATTAGAGATTGCGCCCTGTCAATCTCTAATCTCCAATCTCTCCAAGGTATTTCTAAACACAACTTAGTCTTATCCTTCAGGCAGGCTGATCGATTGACAGCAGTGTGGTCGCTGTTCTGTAAGCATCAAAGGCAACGACAGTGAAACAAACTCCGACAGCGACCTCTTCTCGGTTACTCCTCTGTTTTGTGATTAGCATCGTAGCGACTGCTTGTTCCCCAGCCGATCCAACACCGGTTGCACCCATGCAGCCAACAGTCGCCGCGGCGACCCTATGCGAAAAGAGCTTTATTCCACATACCCTCGACCATACAACCACCGGCGATCCAAACAATCCGCTCTTGGAAAGTAACGGCGCGGGTCTGGCGATCAATGACCTGGATAATGACGGCCTGCTCGACATCGTGCTCGCCAATCTAGACGGCTCCAACGCCATCTTTTGGAATCAGGGCCGGTTGCAATTTCGCAAAGAGACTCTTGCGCACGGCGACTCGCGCAGTGTGGCCATTGTTGATACCGATGGTGATGGCTGGCTCGACATCGTCTTTACGCGGCGGCGCTTGGCCAGCCCGGTCTTGTGGCTCAATCTGCGTGGCGTGGGTGAGCCTGCCTTTAAAATGACTGAGCCTTTTGGTGGCTACGGCGCGTATAGCATGGCTTGGGCCGATTTGGATGGAGATAACGACCTCGACCTGGTAACGGCAGCCTATGACGTTGAACAAGAGAAGATTGAAAAAGCGCAACCCTTGTTGCGCGGGCAGGGTGTTATCTACTACGAGAATATCGACAATATCTTTACCCCCACCCAATTGATTGAGCTATCGCAGGCGTTGGCGATTCTGTTGCTGGATCTAAACGGTGACCGCCGTTTGGACATCCTTGTCGGCAACGACTTTCATCATCCCGATCAATTATGGTTACGCCAAGCGGATGGCTGGGATCTGACGCAGATTTTTTCCACCATCACCCAAAATACGATGAGCTTGGATGCTGGTGATCTCGACAATGACGGCCA
>JBBRVA010000523.1:0-6062 GCA_038247295.1 Caldilineales bacterium
AACCGTCTGGTTACGCTGGTGTGGCTGGACGGGCAATCTGATTCTGACCGGCCAAGAGCGCGCCGAGCAAGAACATGCACGCGCCGAGCAAGAACATGCACGCGCCGAACGCCTGATGGCACAACTGCGCGCCGCTGGCCTTGAACCGGAAATATAACGCGATGACATACATCTCAAAAACCGAATTATTGCTGGCGCTGCCCGCCGAATGGCCGGTTGATCTGCTGCCGACGATTCAGGCTCAAGTCGCCGCGAGTGGGCGGAAAATTGTCGTATTGGATGATGATCCAACCGGCACCCAAACCGTCTACGACATTGCCGTGCTCACCGAATGGTCGGTAGAACGCTTGCACGCCGAGCTAGGCAACGCCGCGCCCGCATTCTACATTCTCACGAATTCGCGCAGCATGGCGTTGCCAGCCGCGCAGGCATGTAACGCCGAGATCGGGCGCAACTTGCAAATGGCAAGCCAGGCCTGTGGGCGCGACTTTGTCGTCGTCAGCCGCAGTGATTCCACGTTGCGTGGCCACTATCCTGGCGAAACCGATGCCCTGGCTGCCGCGCTGGAAGCCGATGTCGATGCTACTTTGCTCATTCCCTTCTTTCTCGAAGGCGGGCGTTATACGATTGGTGATGTACATTATGTGGCGGAGGGCGACCAACTGGTGCCGGCGGCAGAGACGCCTTTTGCGCGTGATACGGCCTTTGGCTATCAGAACTCAAATCTGCGCGCTTGGGTGCAAGAAAAGACCGCCGGGCGAACCGCGGCGGAAACGGTCGCGGCGATTACCTTGGATGACATTCGCCGAGGCGGACCCGCTGCAGTGGCACAGAAATTGGAAAATCTGACGCACGGTACCGTTTGTATTGTGAATGCCGCGTCAATGCGTGATATCCAGGTTTTCGTGATGGGGCTGTTAGCGGCCGAAGCGCAGGGTAAAAAGTTTCTCTACCGCACCGCGGCCTCGTTTGTCCAGGTGCGGGCCGGGCTCGCTGCTCGCCCTTTGCTCACCCAAGCCGCTTTAGATCTGCCCGCAAACGGCGGTGGCCTTGTCGTTGTCGGTTCCTATGTGCCCAAAACCACGAGCCAGGTCCACGAATTGTTAGCCCTGCCGGATCTGCTGTGTATCGAAGTAAACGTGGAAAAATTATTGGCAGACGATGAGCAAGGCGCCGAAATCCAAGCGGCAGTGCAGGCAGCTAATGCTGGCCTGCAACAAGATCAAGACGTTGTCATTTACACGAGCCGTGAGCTTGTTGCCGGGTATGACGCCGAACGCAGTTTGACGATTGGGCGCCGCGTATCGGACAGCTTGGTCGAAATTGTGCGCGCTATTTCAACGCGGCCGCGTTATCTGTTGGCCAAGGGTGGTATCACCTCCAGCGATGTGGCCACTAAAGGATTAGACGTGCGCCGAGCGCTGGTCTTAGGCCAAATTCTGCCTGGTGTACCTGTCTGGCGCACTGGCGACGAAAGTCGCCACCCCGGCCTTGCCTACATTGTCTTTCCCGGCAATGTCGGAGATAGTAGTGCATTGGTGCAAGTAGTAACAGCGCTTGGCAGAATAAAAGAATAGGACAGTGGAACAGTAGGCTAGTACACTTGGGCGTAAGTAAGACAGTGAATCAGTAGGACAGTAGAACAGTGTTTGTACTGTCTCACTGTCCTACTGATTCACTACTGATTCACCGGAGAATAGTATGGTTATTTCCGCCCAAGTGTACTAGTCCTGCTGTTCCACTGTCTTACTGATAACTGTCATCCTCTTCACTGCACGCGATTGCGCACAATCAGCACCGATTTGGGCGCAAAGCTGACCACGGCATTGGCTAGGGTGTCAATAAAATAATGGGGACCGGAATGATTGCCCATCATGATCAGATCATGGCGTCCAGCGCGGGCAACCTCTAGGATGGTTTTTAAAATATCGCCACGCCACACCTGCAGCGTATTGCTATCCAGCCCCCATTCGTTCAAAGTTGCCGTCGTTTTGCGCAAGAAAGCCGACAGGCGCGGATCATGATCCAGCAAAATGCTCAGCGCAGGGTCATCCGACCGGACTGGTTGAGGACGTGGCTCGGTGCTCGACGGCAGCACGTGCAAAAATTCGAGTTTCGCATTCAGAGCTTTGGCTAATTGTAACGCACTGTCAACCACAGGTGTACCCGCCACCGTAACACAGGCCAGAATCCGTTCGAATTTAATGTTTTGACCTTTGAGCATCAGCACCGACATCGGCGTATATTGGATTATGCGATGCGCCGTGATCCCGATGTGCGTTGGTGCGCCCGCATCGAGATCTTTGAACGCGCCCAGCACCAGCAAATCGGCCGGGCTTTCTTCTAAATAGCGTCCAATTACTTCATCCGGCGGGCCGATCAGTGGAATCAGCTCGGGTTGTGGGTCTACCTCCTGCAACAACGCCTGGGTCTCCTGCATCACTTTCTGCGCATAAGTGGCGCCTTCACGTTCGCTAGCGGCAACCAATACTTTTAGATCCGCACGTAACGCTCGAGCGATATCCTGGGCTAGACGAATGGCCTGTTGGGTATGTGGCGTACCATCGGTTGCCACCACAATGCCGGATTGGTGCTCGCCGCTCAATGGTGAAATCACTTGGCTGCGCACAGGGCTTGCGCGCTTTGCCGTTAAATGCGGGCGAATTAAGAGCATCGGCACCGAAACCATGCGTAGGATCTGCTCGGCGATGCTGCCAAAGACGAGCCGGCTTAACCCCTTGCGGCCAAAGGTCGCCATCGCCAGCAGATCAAAATCCCCTTGTTCAACAAAGTTAACAATTTCATGCACTGTTTCACCCACGCAAACCACAGTCTCGACGGTGTAACCAGCATTGCGCAGATGGCGTGCCTCACGTTGGAGCCGCTCTTCAATCCCTTTGCGATAGACCGCCCAACTCTCTTCGTCAATCATCGGCGCATACGAGGCAGGTGGCAATTCGGTCATATAGACATTGCGCACCATCATCGCTTCTAGCGGACGCGCCACTGCCAATAAGGTGAGTGAGACACTAAAAGGATCAAACAAGTGCCGAACAACAGGTAAAATCTCCTCGCTAATTTCAGAGATTTCGAGCGGAATTACCACTTTACGTTTGGTCATGGTGTTGTCTCCTCCTGGTGCAAAAGAAAAATCACCCTGCATGTGATCCGGCCAGGGTAATAAATCAGCAAAAAGCAGCCTATTATGATAAAATCTCGAGGCTCATCTGTGATGCGTGTCGGCAAAATATTAGGTTTGCACCCATTCGGCTGATGAGCGAATTTCGAAAGCTGTTGCTAATTTAGTGGGTCAAATAGAGCAGGCTTACCGCGGCAAAGCTGCCTTTGGTCAAGACCGATGGATGATGAGGCGCTTGCGCGTTGGTGTAAGTAGATCCGGCTTCTGGCTACTCTATTTTTACCATCAGGGGTGGGTATTAAGATGTAATCAAGTGTACCGTACTGTAGGCAAGCACACAAAAATGGTGGGTGCTGCAAGCACGGGCCTGGCAAAGAAGGTAATTTATGCAGCCAATTCACACGCAAGAGAAAAATATAACCGATACGTATGATGCGATCGTCATCGGCTCTGGCCCGGGTGGCGAAGGTGCGGCGATGAAGTTGGCCAAAGCCGGCAAACAGGTAGCTGTTGCCGATGATTTGCCGCAAGTGGGTGGTAATTGCACCCATCGCGGCACCATCCCCAGCAAGGCGCTACGGCAAACCATTCAATTATTAGAAGAAAGTGGTAACTACCGCGGTGCCAATTTTCCGGCCATGTTGCGCTCGGCCGAGTCGGTGATCGCCCAACAAGTGCAGTTGCGCTCCAGTTTTTATGAACGTAACCTGGTGGATATTTTGCAAGGCCGCGCCACCTTCATCGATGCGAATACGATCGAAGTAACCTCGGCCGAAGGTGTCAAGCATCGCCATATGGCGGATACTTTTGTGCTCGCCACCGGTGCGCGTCCCTACCATCCATCCGATATCGACTTTACGCATCCGCGTATTTTAGACAGTGACTCTGTCTTGGGCTTGACTACGCATCCGCGCTCGATTGCCATTTACGGCGCTGGTGTGGTCGGTTGTGAATACGCTTCCATGTTTCGTGGGCTGCGCATCAAGGTAGACCTGGTGAATATGCGCGATCGTCTGCTGAGTTATTTGGACGACGAGATTATCGATGCCCTCAGCTATCATCTGAGCGTCAACGGCGTTTTAATCCGCCATAACGAAGAATATGAGCGCGTCGAGGCCACGAATAACGGTGTCACGCTCTATTTGAAATCGGGTAAGAAAATTCATAGTGACTATCTGCTCTGGGCCCAAGGGCGCACGGGCAACTCGGACGATATGGGGTTGGAAGAGCTGGGGATCGAACGCGACAGCCGTGGCAATATAAAGGTCAATGAAAATTACCAGACGGCACAAAGCCACATCTACGCCGTCGGTGATGTGATTGGCTTTCCCAGCCTGGCCAGTGCCGCCTACGATCAAGGGCGTTTTGCTGCCACGCATATTGTGGAGGGCAAATCAGAAGTCAAGCTCGTGCAACAGATCCCCACCGGTATTTACACGATTCCCGAAATCAGCTCGTTGGGCCACACCGAAAAGGAATTGACCGCCAAAAAGATTCCGTATGAGGTTGGCCATTCCTACTTTCGTAGCCTGGCGCGGGCCCAAATTACGGGGCGCACGACGGGGATGCTCAAAATTCTCTTTCATCGCGAAAGCTTAGAAATTTTGGGCATCCACTGCTTTGGGTCGCAGGCCTCCGAAATTATCCACATCGGTCAAGCGATCATGGCACAGAAAGGGGAGGCGAACACGTTGATGTACTTTGTCAACACCACCTTTAACTATCCAACCATGGCGGAAGCATACCGCGTGGCGGCGTTGAATGGGTTGAATCGGGTCCAATAAGTGGTTTGCTAATCGGAGGAGAGATATCTACGATGACGAAAGAACAAGTGCGTGCCCAATTTGGCGCCCATGCCGATGCCTACGCCACTAGCAAAGTCCACGCCCAGGGTGCTAGCTTGGCACGCCTGGTTGAATTGGTGGCGCCCCAATCTGATTGGCACGCGCTCGACGTGGCGACCGCCGCTGGCCACACGGCTTTTATCTTTGCGCCGCACGTCGCCGATGTGGTTGCAACCGACATTACACCCGAGATGTTGCCTGTAGCGGCGCGTGTCGCGGCTGAGAAAGGCATCTCGAACGTGGCTTTTCGCGAGGCAGATGCCGAGGCGCTCCCCTTTGCCAACGCTACGTTTGACCTGGTCACCTGCCGGATTGCCCCGCATCACTTTCCGAATATTGACCATTTTCTGGCCGAGGCGGCGCGGGTGCTGCGGCCCGGTGGCGTGCTGGCTGTGGTCGATAACGTCGTGCCCGAGGGCGAAGCCGGTGCCTATGTGAACGAATTCGAGAAACTGCGTGATCCCAGCCACTACCGTTGCTTGAGCCTGGACGAGTGGATCGCTGCGTTTCAGATGGCTGGTTTCACCCCGCAACACCAAGAGACGGCGCTCAAGGCGATGACATTTAATGATTGGGTGGTACGGATGGGCGCTGCGGCGGCGACAATCGCCTATCTGCGCGCCATGCTGCTCGACGCACCGCCCGCCGCCGCCGATTTTTTGCAACCGCAGGCCAGTGACGATGATATCAGTTTCTATTTGACCGAAGCGATTGTAGTGGGCGCACGGTAGGCGAAGCGATTGTTTGGCGGTCGATTCCATCTTCAAAAGCTGTGGTATAATAGGGCGGGTGCTAGACTGTTTATAAGCTGCAAAGGAGAAGCGTATGGCATCGCCATTTCCCGGTATGGATCCTTTTCTCGAAGGTGATCTGTGGCAAGAGTTTCACGAAACGCTGGCCGGTGCAATTCGGGCTCAATTGATGTCGAAAATCTCTCCCAAATATGTGGCGCTCCTGGCAGTAATAGGTTAGGTTAAATTCGATACCAACCGGATCGCTGGCTCACGTGGATCTGCTAAGCCTTCATATTTGGCAGGGGTGCTGTGGCAAGATAAGATCATGCTACTGGCAACGCGATC
>JBBRVA010000524.1:0-6050 GCA_038247295.1 Caldilineales bacterium
AGGATTACTTCTTTGCGCCGGTTGCTTAGCGCCCGTGCCAGCAGATCTTCCGAGCGACCAAAACCATAACCCTCGGCGGTGTCGAAGCAATTGATGCCCAGGTCGAGCGCACGATTGACGGCTGCAATCACCTCGTTTTCGTCGTAATGACCATATTGCCCGCCCAACTCCCAGCAGCCAAAGCCAACGGCCGATACTTGGAGCCCAGTTTGCCCAAACGCGCGGTATTCCATGATCGTCTCCCTCCTGATATTTTCTTGCTCGGTTGGATAAGTAGCCACCCCCGTGGCTGGCGTGTGGGTAGTGTACCACCCTCGCTGTGCTGTGCGCAAGCGATTTTTGTCGCGCAGGTTTTGGGTACAACAGAGAAAAATATCACGCAAAGGCGCAAAGAACGCAAAGAAATAGGACTTACGACCCTGGGCCCAGAGGGCACCCAGCCGCCATCCCTGGCGGACTTCGGCGAGCCTCAGTCGAGCCGCTGCCAGCACGATGCTGGCATTCCCGGGGGATTGCGTAAGTTCTGAGAAAAATAAATGCAACGGGCGCGTCAGCGCTCGGGCGCAATTTCTTCCAGGGTACGCCCGCTGGTCTCGGGCAAAGGGATGACTAGGAGCGGTGCCAAGAAGACGAAGATCGCCAACCAATTGATGGCACTCCAGGGCGAACCGGTGTACGCGACAATCTGCCCGTGCAGCGCCAAACTCAATGCGCCCCCCAGTGTCGCTAACACCGCCGCGGCGCCAGCGGCCGTTGAACGATAAGAGGTTGGAAATAACTCGGCGCGCATGGTGCTCAACGCCACACTGGCGCCAATATTGGTGAAGAGAAAGGCCGCCCAGCCTAGGGGCAGCCACCAGCCCGCCCCATTGAAGTAGCCAATAATGCCAAGTGGCGCCGTGATCAAAAAGAGCACAGTCGCCCGTTTGCGGCCAAAGCGATCACTCAGTTGGCCGGCCATTGCGCTGCCCAGCACAGCCATAAAACCGGCGCTCAGGTTGAGCAGCGCGATCTGCCAGGGTTGCCAACCGTGAGCTTGCTGTAAGTAGGCCGCATCGTAAAAGAGCGCCGCACCTTCACCCAAATTGACCAGAAAAATGATCGCCCCGATCACGAGAAAGCGGCCAGGGTAAGCGCGGATCAGGCTGACTAGCGGCCGACTTGGTGAACGGGCTGGGGCGGTTGCAACTGGTTGCAGCGTTTGCGTTTGAAAGCGCACTGTCTCGCGTAAATGTCTGCGCAGGTAGAAGCTAAAGACCAGGCCGAGCAGACCGAGCACATAAAGCGCTCGCCAACCGAACGGGACAAGATTGACCAACGCAAAGAGCAGCGCCGCCAATCCACCGCCCACCGACCCAAGTGCCGTCAGCGTGCCGATGCCCCAACCGCGCCCGCTTTCGGGGAATTCTTCGACAATCATCACGCCGGCGAGCAGGCTGGCGGCGGTAACAAAGGTGCGCACTAGGAATTGGAGCGCCACCAACCCTGCTGCATTGGGGACAAAGGCGGTGGCACCCGTGAGCAGCGAAAAGGCCACGGTTGAAAAGATCAACAACTGCCGGCGCCCCAGGCGATCGGCGGCCAGGGTCAGCAAAAAAGCGGGCAACGCGCCCAGGCGAATTAGTGCGCCCAGGTTGCTCATCTGTGCGGCGGGAATGGATAATTCGGCTTGAATCTGGGGCAAGGCCAAACTGAGCAGCGCGGCGCCATAATTGCCAAAGAGCGCGACAAACGCCACCAAACCGAGAAGTTGCCACTGTTGCTGGGTGAGGGTGGGTGCATTGGCGACAAAAGGTAGCCATTTGAGCCAGGGCGGAAAGAATGGTGATCGGGGTGATTGGTCAAGCGCCATGGGGAAAGGATTGAGCGTGGCAACCAGGCTTAAAGATGCTTAAGTAGGCGTATATATTCGTCATGTGCGCCAATCCAAAACCAGAGGATCACGTCGTCTTCTACTATGCCAAGGGCGCGATAATTTTGACCAATACGAACTGAATAGGCTGGCCGCCTGTTGCCGACTTGCTTAAAATAGAGGCCATGTGCATAAGGATTGATCTGCCATAACGCGTAGGCTGCATCGGCTCGATACTGAACATCGTCAGGCAGAGCATCATACAGTTTCCAAAATTGAGCAGTCGTAATTGATCTCACCCTGGAACGATCCGCCCCTGCGGTGTGAAGGTCATAGGACGAGTCTTTCCCGCGCGATGTTCTGCTAGGGCATCATCAGCCAGTTTGTCTAACAAGTTTTGCGCATCATCTGTTGCCAATAGGACATCCCACTGCTCATTGTCGGTTTCAACTTCAGCTAGGTTTTCTGCTACAACCAATTGTTCTACTAAAGCTTGAGCCTTTAGAAAGCGGGCAAAATCGAGCAACTGTGCTGCACGGCCTGGCGGAAGTGTGCGCACAATACTAATCAGAGTTTGTTCATATGCTAAAGTTTGCGATCTAACTGCTGTTGTCATCGGGTCTTACCCTCCTGTCCTACATACTCACATCTAGCGCGATCTAGTCTTATTATAGCAGAAAAGTTGGGCACAAGCTATCCATGTTTGCCTTTTCATCTTAATATTTCATGAACTCTATTGCGCGGGGAACCAACGCAACAACTCGCGCACGACGAGCTGATGCCCTTGCCGATTGGGATGATTGATGTGCGACAACAGGTCCGTTACTTCACCACCCTGGTCAATATATTTTTGGAAGGCGCCATAGCTGTCGGCCAACCCAACATCGTACTCTGCCGCCAGGCGTGCTACCTGTTCGGCGTGTTTGGGTAACTCCGCTGCCCACATCGGATCGCCTCAGCGCCGCGACATAATATCATGCGTGGGCGTTAACAAGATGACTTTAATCTCATTTGCCAACGTAGCCTCAATCATCGAACGCCAAGCCTGTTCTGCCCGCGCCAGGCCCAGCTGGCGGTCGTTTAGGGCATAGTCAATGGTGACCACGTCTGGCTTATGACAAAGCACGTCGGCGGCAAAGCGCGCCGCGCCAGACTCGGCATTTTCGCCGCCAATCGCGGTCACGATCACGTTGAGCGCGGCATGGGCAAAGCGCTCTTTGAGGCCAACGAATAGGAGATGGGGATAGGCATGCAGCGAATCGATCAGCGGCGTTGTGAAGTAACCGGCCGGCACACTGTGGCCATGACAAACAATGTTATACGGGCCGGGTGTGGCCGAGGTGTTCAACGCCGGGATCTGCTCATATACATCCAATAATGGCACGTAACCGATGGCGCCGATCAGCGCACCGCCTGCTTTGAGCGTGATCGCACGTTCGCCATAAGCTGGCTGGTGCATTTCCGGTAGCCACGCTTGGTTCAGAATCGACCATTGTAGCCAAGACTGACGCTTGAGCAAAGCTGCTCGATCATCCACTTTGCTGCCATCGCCAAAAGCTTGATCCAGGATACGATGAATGACCGCTAAGTCATCCATGTTAAATGTGCGAATCACAAGCCGACTGGTTTCTATGTTTGCCTGACTTATTAGCCTACTTTCTTTTTGCACTTGGCATCGCTTGTACAACTGGGCGTAAATAGTTATGCAGTAAGTCAGTAGGGCAGTAAGTCAGTAAGTCAGTAAGACAGTAAGACAGTAAGACAGTGTGATCCTAAGCTACTGTCCTACTGTCTCACTGACTTACTGCCCCACTGCTGGATCACCGTCTACTTGCCTATGCTACCGTGTAAGGCCTACCACGAGCGAAATCGGTATGAAAAGAAGCAATAAGTTGAGCCACATATTTTCCCACGCATGCGCACTATATGAAAAGGCAGCTATTGAAATCCATAGCTGCCTAATGCTTATCCTAAATCAGAAGAACTAAGCGCGACCCCACCCCAGCCCTCCCGTTCGGCTTCGACGTGAGCCGGGTGCCCATTGGGCGCGAACGGGAGGGCTGGGGTGGGGTCGCGCTTTGAATGGACCATGTCTCATAACGCATGGCTCATCCTTTAATACCCGTGGTCACAATCCCTTGTACAAAGTACTTCTGGCCCAGGAAGAAGAGAATTAAGCAGGGCAGCGCAACCATGATCGCCGCGCCCATCAGCAGATGATCCTGCGGGCGTGAGACGGCGCCGGCGCCACCGGCCACTGCGCTCTGAAAATAGCGCAGACCCACCGCGACCGTGTATTTGCTTTCGGTGTTAAGAAAGATCAGCGGGCCGAGAAAATTGTTCCAGTTGGCGATAAACCCGAGCGTTGCCATCGTCGCAATCGCCGGTTTGCACAGCGGGACGATGATCTGCCAGAGGATGCGCCAACTGCTGGCCCCATCGAGCTTAGCCGCTTCGTCCAGATCAAATGGAATATTGAGCATGAACTGGCGCATCAGAAAGATATTGAAGGCGCCACCGCCAAACCAGAGTGGAACGATCAATGGATAGTAGGTGTCGATCCAGCCAAAATCTTTAAAGAGCAGATAGGTAGGGATCAGCGTGACCTCGACCGGCAGCATGATCGTGCTAAGAGTGACGAAAAAGAACGGATCGCGGCCAGGGAACCGGAAGCGCGCAAACCCATAGGCGACCAGCGTCGCCGAAAGAATCGTACCGGCCAAGGAGAGCACAGTGACGTAAACTGTGTTGGCAAACCAGCGCGCAAACGGCACTACCGTAAAAATTTCGGCGTAATTTTCGGCAAATTTGATCTGATCGGGCCAAAAAGTAGGTGGATAGCGGTAGAGTTCGCTGATATCCTTGCCGGAGCTGAGAAAGGTCCAGACAAAGGGCACCATAGAGGCCGTCGCGCCCAATGCAACCAATAGGTAAACTAAGATTCGTTGCACTGTACGCCATTGATTTTTATTGGCCGATGCGCGGGGCACGGTGCGGGCCACCGGTGGTCGAATTGCTTCTGCCATTAGCGTCGTTCCCCCGCATAAAAAACCCAGTTATCCGAAAAGCGGAACTGGAGATAGGTCAGGATAAAAAGGATGATAAAGAAGAGCCACGATAGCGCGGAAGCGTAGCCCATGTCGAAGCTTACAAAGGCGTTCTGATAAATATGCAGCGAAATAAACCACGTGGCGCGGGCGGGGCCGCCATTGGTCGCAATCAAGGCGACATCGAAGGTGCGCAGGGCAAAGAGGATGCCGAGCACCAGGTTGAAGAAGATCGTCGGCGAGATCAGCGGCAAGGTGACATGCCAGAACTTGGTCCAGGAGCCAGCGCCGTCGATCTCGGCCGATTCTAACACCTCTTGCGGTACATCTTGCAGGCCGGCCAAAAAGATGATCATGCGCGAGCCGCCCACACTGTTCCATAGCCCCATTAGCACCAGCGAAGGGATCGCCCACTTTGTGCTGGAAAGCCAACCGGGCCCTTCAATCCCCACTTGCGCCAATAAATAATTGATCAGCCCGACATCCGGGTTGAGCATCCAACGCCACAACAACGCTACGGCGAGAATAGGGGTCAAGGTAGGCAAAAAATAAAAGGTGCGCCAAAAGGTGGTGCCCCACAGCTTTTGGTTGAGCAAAACTGCCACGATCAGCGAGCCGAGCATCGAGAGTGGCACCGTTAACAGCGCATAGTAAAAGGTGCGCCAGATCGAAGGCCAGAAAAGATCATCTTTGGTGAGGGCGACAATAAAATTTTCAAACCCGATAAATTGCGCCGGACGCAGCACATTATACTTGGTAAAGCTTAGATAAAGCGAGGCGACCAATGGACCGGCGATAAAGAGCAAGAAGCCGATAATCCAGGGCGAGAGGTAAAGGACGCCCTCGATCGCCTCGCGCCGGCGCGAAGGAGACCAGCGAGTTTGGGATGGTGCGTAGGTGGTCATAGGTGAGATCTCAGGAGAATTATCAATGGCTAATGCTGGGTAACTACCAAGCCACCCCACCCGCGCCCCTGGGAAGGGAGGAAACCGTCACGGGACAGAAGAAGCTACTGGGTTTGTCCCTGATCAGTTCCCTCCCTTCCCAGGGGAGGGCGTCGACGTGAGCCGGGTGCCCATTGGGCGCGAACGTTTAGGGTGGGGTTAGTCGTTACTACGCTGGTTCTTTGTCCAATACAGCCTGGCAGGCAG
>JBBRVA010000525.1:0-6029 GCA_038247295.1 Caldilineales bacterium
CGAAACGGAAGTGCTGATCATAGGTTGTGGCATTGCAGGTTGTACGGCGGCGATCAATTTGGCTGACGCGGGCGTTCCGGTGACGGTGGTTACACGCGCCCGTGCGCCGGAGGATTCGAACACCTATTGGGCGCAAGGTGGCATTATCTACCAGGGGGTGGACGATGCGCCGGCGTTACTGGCCCAAGATGTGCTGCAAGCTGGTGCCGGTCACTCTTATGCGCCAGCGGTAGAAATTTTGGCCGAACAGGGGCCGGCGGCGGTGCGGCGCGTCCTGCTCGATCGCGTCAACGTACCTTTTGATCGCAAAAAAAATGGCGAACTCTCGTTGGCACTGGAAGGCGGCCACACGATTCCGCGCATTATCCATGCCGCCGATGCCACTGGGAAGGCGATTGAAATTGCGTTGCTGAATGCCTTGCGCCAGCATCCTAACGTGCGCTTGCTGACCAATCACACCGCTGTGGACCTGCTGACGCCCGCCCATCACTCGCGTGATCGCTTGGCGGTCTATGCCACTAATACTTGCATTGGCGCCTATCTGTTTGATCGTGAAGGTGAGCGTGTCGTCCGTTGCCTGGCCAAGAAAACGATCCTTGCGACGGGTGGATTGGGGCAGATTTTTCTGCGCACCACCAATCCTACCGGCGCGCGTGGCGATGGTCTAGCGATGGCCTATCGCGCCGGTGTGCGTATCATCAACGCCGAATTTATTCAGTTTCATCCCACTGCCTTCTATCAACCGCAGGCGGCCAGCTTCTTGATCTCCGAGGCTGTGCGCGGGGCGGGCGCACGCTTGGTCGATGCGGCGGGTAAGCCTTTTATGGATAAATATGACCCGGTGTGGAAAGACCTGGCCCCCCGCGATGTCGTAGCGCGCAGTATCCACCGTGAGATGCTGACCAATGATGTACCTAATGTTTATCTTGATCTGCGTTCCTATGTGCCGCGCGCCGAAATTCTGTCTCACTTTCCCACCATCTATGAACGCTGTTTGCAGCAGGGTATTGATCTTACCAAGGATCTCGTGCCCATTGTGCCGGCGGCCCACTACTTTTGTGGCGGCATTTGGGTGGATGAATGGGGACAGACCGACCATCAACAGCTCTATGCTGTGGGTGAAGTTGCCTGTACTGGCGTGCATGGCGCTAATCGTCTGGCCAGTACTTCTTTGTTAGAAGGGTTGGTGTGGGGTGAACGGACTGCCCACCACATTCTCGGCAACTTGGCGGCGACGCCAATGCCCGTTGCTGCCACTATTCCAGCCTGGCGAGACGACGGCATCGAAACGGCGGATCCGGCGCTGATCAGCCAAGATATGAGCTCGATTAAGCACATCATGTGGAATTACGTAGGGTTGGCGCGCACTACCGCTCGGCTGGCGCGTGCCCTGCGTGATTTGCGCCAGTTGGAAATCGAAATTGAGCAGTTTTACCGCAAAACCTGTCTGAGCGATGAGTTAATCGGTTTGCGCAACGCCGTGCGCACGGCGTTGATTGTTGCCAATGCCGCCTGGGCCAACCGCAGTAGTGCCGGGTGCCACTACCGCGAGTGAAGCAGTGGGCACACCAAACAATTAACGATTCAAACCGGAGCGGCGCAAAATTTTGCGCCGCTCCCTTATGCTGTCGTAAGACAACGACTGATCTGTCTTTTGCCCTTCCTCCTACACACAGTTCAGCTTTCAGCCGATGGTGGCAACGCCGGATCAAAGCTATAGTGGAGCTGTGCTTTTTGCCCTAGCGCTCTTGGCAAAAGTAAATTTTAAACCTAGAGCGGAATATAACCAGAGGAGATAAATGCGATGAACAGCGATACATTACAAGGTCAATGGAAGCAATTGCGCGGCGGCATCAAAGAAGCGTTTGGTAAACTGACCGATGACGACCTGTTGCAAGCAGACGGCAATGCCGACAAAGTGTTGGGCAAACTGCAAGAACGCTATGGCTATACCAAAGAAGAAGCCCAAGCTGAGTGGGATAAATTTGTCAGTAAAAATGGCAATCGTGTTGATGATGCCAAGGCTGATCTTGATGATGCCAAAGTTGATGCCAAGGCATCTGCCAATCATGTCCGGGATGCGGCCAACCGCTAGACTCTTTGCGCAAATTTAATTTCCTCGATGTGATTTTTAATAAATAGCTACGCTGATGGTCGCAAATCACTCTTACAATCAGGCACAAATGGGTATCGAGTAAGAGGCATGGTAGTGAAACGGTATTTAAGTTTGTCGGACAAACGCCTACAATTTCTTGGGCGTTTGTCCGACATTGCTGTAGGTATATGTCTGATACCTCACTTACAACTTGCTCGATACAATCTGGTAGCACCCTTTATTACAATTTAACTTCAAATGTAATTATCCAGATCGCCAACGCACATCTTCGCGTCAAGCTGGAAGATGTCATTCCACTAAAAGAAAGCTTGCGCAATGAGAACTGCGAGTCGAGAACAGTATGCTGATCATGCGGATGAGGTTCTGTTACAATTTGTAATTCAACAAGACGTGGATGCATTCGAGGTGCTTTACAATCGTCACGCATCCCAACTTTATGGTTTGTTACAGAGCATTGTGCGCGACACGCACGTGGCGGAAGAGCTACTACAGGAAACATTCTGGCGTGTTTGGCAGCGGGCAGAGCAATATAGTGGCGTAGGTACAGGCGCAGCTTGGTTACATTGTATTGCCCGTAATAAAGCGCTGGACCAACTGCGGCGCCAAAAAGCCAGCACTTCGCTATTAACCGATACATTTGAAAAATTTGAAGCATCGCCGCTGTTGCAGCAACGGAGTGCTGAGCATGAGTTTGAGCAAAGCGCAATGCAGCAACAAGTGCAGCAAGCGTTGGCCAATATTCCAACCGAACAACGACTCTGCTTGGAAATGGCCTATTTTGAAGGCCTGAGCCAACAAGAGATTGCCCAGCAGACAAACATACCCATTGGCACGATCAAGACCCGCTCCCGGATTGGGATGAAGAAATTAGCCCGCTCTTTGGTCGGGGCTGGATATGTTCAGAACGCATTATAACCATCCTAAATTACACCGATTTCCCACCACCCCGGCACATGCATTTGTTATTCGGTGGTGGCTGGTCGCTGCTGGGCGCGCCATCCGGCCAGCAGCTGATCCATAACCCAGGTCGTGCGTGCGCCACTAACGCCGGTGCTAGGACAGGCGCCCACCCCATTGAACTCGTTCACGATGCTCTGAATCAGTGGTTGTTGGATGTGTGCAGGATGGTCGAGGTCAAATTCGGTTACACCGCGCCCGGTCGTTAGCTGGATTGGATCAGTTGTAAAGGAAGTAAAGGTCAACTTGCCAGCGTCACCGACAATTTCTGTCTGATCCAGATTCGTAAAGCTAGAAAAGCTCCAGATACCCACGCCCTGTACGCCAGAAGCAAAGACAAAACTACCGGTTACCACATCTTCTGCCGGATAATAGCCGGCCTGATTGCTAGCATACCCCTGTACAGACTGAATGGGTCCCAGAAAGTAGTCTAAATAGTCGAGCGTGTGCGCGGCCAGGTCGACAAAGAGGCCGCCGCCGGCAATTTCAGGCAACACGCGCCAGGGCAAATTACCCGGTTCCGCCGGTCGCCATTTGCGATAAAAGGTGACTGTAACCGTGCGCGGCTCGCCAATCGCGCCGCTATCTATTAGTTCTTTGACCTTGAGAAAACGGGGTAAAGCACGGCGATAGTAGGCTACCCAAAGCGGTACACCAGCCATTTGACAGGCTTCGATCATCGCCCAGCACTCGTCAAAGTTCATCGCCATTGGCTTTTCGACATAGACTGGCTTGCCTGCTTTTGCCGCCGCCAGCGTATAGCTCATGTGGGCGTTTGGTGGTGTGGCAATATAAACGGCGTCGACATCAGGATCATCGATCAGCGCCTGCCCATCATCGTACCACTTGGGTACACCGTGACGCCGAGCATAGTCCGCCGCCAATGCGCCATTGCGGCGCATAACGGCAACCAGGGCCGAGTTGCTGGCTTGCTGAAAGCCAGGTCCACTTTTCACTTCGGTTACATCTCCACAGCCAATAATACCCCAACGAATTGTTTTCATAGCGTAATGATTATCTCGACTTTGGAAAATATACTTACGCACTACGTAATTTAGGATGTACAACAAGAACTACGCAATTTTGCGGATATAAAACAGGTAAAAAAGCATGTATACTTGGTCTATGTAAATATGTGCTTTCTTTGCCTATTAGGCTAACTTAAAGACCATGGCGACATCGTAGTACAAAGTTTTAACTGAGTCTGCACTATTATAGCTGCTCGTATTCAGTTGCAACAAAATGTAACAAAAGCAGATTTCTACCACTATAAAGAGTTAGCTGGTAATATCTCAAACCATTAGGTCTGTTAAATAGCTTGACAATTAAATCTTGACAATTAAATTCTGACAATTAAATAATGGGCACGAGAATAACCGGCCTGTCTAGCACTCAGACAGGCCGGTTATTCTCGTGCCTATCTAATTATATCTGTAATATTTTAAGCCTCATCTGTGCAAAGTGTGCAAAACAGTGTTTTGGCCTTGTCAAAAGCAAGAAGTTTGCGCACTTTTGGCGGATACGCCTATTTTAAAAACCTTGCCGATTGTTTATCGCCGCTTTACATCGACTCAGTCAACCTTTGTCGGAAAGGATGCATTCTAATGCTTCGCAACCCATTTCAATATTTACAGCATGTCACACCGGATAAATTTGCCGGTCGTTGGCCCTTAGTTCACTCCATTGCGCAAGACCTGTCTCTGGAGCAAGGCGATTCACATGCTATCATTGCTGGACACCGAAGCGGCAAAACGAGCTTGCTGGTTGCATTAGCCCACGAACTGCAACAAATGAAAAATCGTCAGCCTGGACAGTATATCGGCGTTCCCATTTACATTGACCTTAAGGCGACGACATTTGATTCCGCCGAAGCGGTTTTTGCCTACATTCTCAACCGTGTTCATCGCCAATTGAGCAGCGTCACGCGTAACTTCGTTGAAGATCTTTGGACCTCACGCCTGCGTCAAAGCGCCCGTTGGTTTGAATTACGCGCCAACGAACCCAAAATTTCTCAGGCCGATTTTGAAGATGGGTTAAACTATGTACTGGATTTGCTTTATACGCCGGTTGCGCCCATTCGTCTGATTTTGCTGCTCGACCAGGCAGATTTATGTATGGATCAACCGTGGACCAACACATTGTACAATGCCGCGCGGGCACTCATTTGCAGCAGCGACCTGAGCACACAGTTTCGCCTGGTGCTTTCTGGTTCACAGCGCCTGCTCGCGCCCCAGACTGCGTTTGGTAGTTCGTTGTGTGATGTCTTGCACCTGCATTATCTGCATGCATTCAACCCTGAACAAATGGCCGATCTAACCCAGCGCGCGCTAGGCTTATCGCCCGCCACGGCGGATGCGATTGCGCATCAAAGCGGGGGGCACCCTTTTCTGGCCCAATACTTGCTCTACCGCCTGTGGGAGCGCGTGGACGCAGAGGATTTGAGCAGCGCTGATCCCACTTTGGTCAGCCACCTTGTCTCAGATTTCTTATATAAGCGTGGTTTCGAACTTGATGGATGGGCACAAGAGGTTGGCGTAATCGGGCTCCAAGTCTACCGCATCCTCATGAACCAACCGGAGTGGTTGTCGATCAACGAGATTATCGATGCGGTAGATGCGCCGGCGCCTGCCATTCAGCGGGCCTTGCTTTCGCTTTACTGTCATGGTGTAGTACACCAGAGTGAAGGATGGACAGAGTACAGATACACAGGCGAACTGTTTAAACGCTGGTTCAATACGTGTAGCCTGGGCATCCCTGCCAGTGCAACTACAAACAATCCATGGGCAGAAATGAGCCGTCAGGGCTATCCGATCAACCTTCAGATTCATACCGGCGGCGGTTCTTATATTGCCGGAGATGTGCATACCAACGCCGGTAATTTTGTTGGCCGCGACAGCAGTGCATAAAGTTTGATCTACGCTTTTGAAGTGGCGGCGGCAATATGTGCTGTGATCAA
>JBBRVA010000526.1:0-6021 GCA_038247295.1 Caldilineales bacterium
AAGTCGCGCCCAGGGGGCTACCCGGCGACTCGTTTTTAGTGCCCTCACCCAGAGGGTGCGCTTCTACGGAAGCGGCCCCGACTTCCTGGACTTGTCAGCAGGCCATTTCAATGGCCCAGCCCAAAGTGTCGGGTCGCTAGCATCTGTTGTAGTGTTTTAGCCTGAATCGTTACCCGAACGTTTTGTTTACTCGCCTGTTCTGTTGAGCCTGACTTGAAGCGCTGTTAACCATGTTAGAACCAAAAGAGTACCCAATTCATCCTCGCTATAAGCTGCTTGCGCTGCTCTGTTTGCTGCTGGCCGCACTTTTGGGCTGGACCTTAAGCGCGCGCTTTACATGGGAAGCGACCTTTTTTTTCCTCATCTTGTTGGCCATCGCCGCTTGGTCACTGACTCTAAACTTTAGCCATGTTGCGCTGACCGCCGAGCAGATTACGCTCTCTACCCCTTGGCGCGGCTCGCAACAGGTAGAGTTCCGCCAGTTGATCAGCGTGTCGGAAAATGGCCGCTTCAACCGCGTGCTGACCCTCATCTATCACCCGCGCCTGGCCAATAACCTGTTGGATCTGGACGACGCACGCAGCCTGATCCTGCCCGCCGTTGCTGGACAGGATGAATTGTTAGCCACCCTCGAAGCGCGGGTGCGCTCATGATTCCGGTGACGCCGGAGATCAGTGTGCGGCCTTTGCAGCCCGATGAAAATGAAGTTGTGGGCAGCGCGGTCAACGGTATCCTGAGCAGCACGCCGTACAGCATGCCGATGGATGCAGCGATGTTGCACACCCAACTCTACCAGCCCAATCCACCCACGATTTATCCGGTGCGGATGCAACGCCATGCCCGGCTCTGTGCCTGGCGCGCCGGCCGGCTCGAAGGCTTCCTCGATGCGGCGGTCGGGTTGGACAGCGATAGTCTGCGCTTGCCGGATTACCAACCCTTTGGCTTAATTCGTTTTCTGATTTTGCCGACCAAGGTTGAATTGGTCAATGAGGTGGCCGTTGCCCTGTTGGCTGCCGCCGAACAGTTTTGGCGGCAGGCGGGCGTAGCCCATGTCAAGGCGTTTCATATGAGCACCGGCTACCCTGCCTTTCAGGCTGGCGTTGGTGTGCTACCCGGCGATTGGCCCGAACATATCCGCGTCTTGACGACGTCCGGCTACTATTTTGTTGATCGCTTCTACGCTCTGCGGCGGCCATTGGATCTGCCCGTAGAGGAGGTATTGCCTATGGCTGGGTTAAGCCTGATCTACCGGGGCACATCTGCCGATCGCACCTATCAGCTCTACCGGCGGGCCGAACCCATTGGCACGGCCCGCGTGACGCGACTAATTTTGGATCGGGAAACGACGCGTTTGCGGATTGCAAATTTGATCGATTTACAGATTGAACCAGGCTGGCGGCGGCAGAACATTGGCAAATGGTTGCTGCGGCGGCTAATCAACGACGCCAGCCTTCAGGGCTATCAGCAGATGTTGGTGCATATTGCCCAGCATCATTCAGCCTTGCTCAACCTGATCAATCAGCTCGGTTTTATCGAGGAAAATTATCGGGGTTATACGCTAGAAAAGGCGCTCACGGAATGATGCGAGGCTCCGTAAAAGAGGATGTTGAACGCTGTGGCTGAACAGTGATTATAACGCGCAAAGCGCTGAATTATGTCGATCAATCGGCCGACCCCGCGCGTGTCTGTCGGGGCTGTCGTCTCTTCAAACAACCCGAGCAAAATGCCGCTTGCGCTGGCTGCCAAGTTGTGGTTGGGCCGCTTGCGCCGGGCAGATCCTGTAGCGCCTGGGTGGCGCTCGGGTAGCCCCAGCGCGCAAAGGGTGACGGTCATTTTACCGCGACGATCACCTTTTCTGTTGCCTAGGCGCTCGTTGCCTATAATTTTACGCCATAATGATTATCACTGTGCCGCCCACAATCAACAGTGCCCCGATCATGGCTTGCCAACTGACGGCCTCACCCAGAAAGAGCGCCGCCAGGATCATAACCATCACCAAACTCGATTTATCAATCGGCGCGACGACCGAAGCCTTACCGTTTTGCAGCGCTTTGAAGTAGAAAAGCCACGATAAACCCGTCGCCACGCCTGAAAGCACTAGAAAGAGCAGCGCACGGCGCGAGACGTTTGGTAGATCATTGACTTCGCCCGTGGCAAAGACCCAGCCCCAGGCAATTACTAGGATCACCACTGTGCGAATGGCGGTGGCCAGGTTGGACGGTACTGCTTGAATGCCCACCTTGGCCAAAATAGTTGTCAACGCGGCAAAGAAGGCCGACAGCAAGGCATAGGTTATCCAACTGGCACGCAGATCGTTCATGTGGTCACTTCCCCTGGCTTGATGACGAACCCAAGTTCGATTTACCTACATCATCATAAAGCAACCTTTATTTTTTTGCACATGGCTATGCAATGATCGGGTTGAATAGCCATGTGCTGCCGCCCTTCCATCGTCTATGCCAGCGTGGGATAGATGCGCGCATAGCTGTGGTAGCGACTTTCGGCGATTTCCCCGTCTGCCAGGGCGGCCAATACGCTACAGCCCGCCTCATTGATATGGGTGCAGTTACGGAAGCGACAGTTTGCCGTGTGCTCTGCGATCTCTGGGAAATAATCGACCAGCTCATGTTTATACATCCCGGCCAGGCCAAAGTCGCGGATGCCAGGCGTATCGACGACGGCGCCCCCCGCCGTCAGCGCGTGCCAGGTCGATTGGGTGGTGGTGTGGCGGCCTTCATGTTTGCGGTCACTCACGTCGGCAACGCGCAGATTAAGCCCCGGCTCCACGGTCGAGAGCAGCGAAGATTTGCCCACCCCGGAAAGGCCGGCCAGCACACTGACGCGATTGGCCAATTGTGTGCGCAATCTTTCAATGCCTTCGCCACTTTCGGCGCTGGTCAGGATCACTTCGATGCCCAACGCGCGATAGGGCTGTAAGGCGATGGCACATGCCTGTCGATCCTCGGCCAGATCAATCTTATTGACACAGAGTACCGCCGGCAACTGTGTGCGTTCGGCGGCGATTAGATAGCGGTCGATCAGCTCAAACCAGATCGCTGGTTCGCGCCACGCGGCGACGATCAGCAACTGGTCGGCATTGGCGACCAAAATTTGGCGCAGATGGCTGTAGAACACATCTGGGCGCGCCAGTACGGTGCGGCGCGGCAATATCGCTTCGACCGCGCCATTTTCTGCATCCAGCGCCAACACGCGCACGTCATCGCCGACCGCAACAACATTCGTGAAGCCGGTTTCGAGTTCGCGCAAACTTTGACGAATGGTGCAAAGCAGTACCCCCTGTGCTGTGACAACGCGACAGAGACCACTGCTCACTTCGATCACGCGTCCTGTGATCGTGCCGTCACGCTGGGTGTCGTCCTCGATTTCAGGTGGCTCAGCAGCCTCGGTCGCGGCATTTTTTGTGCGGAAGAGCGATTTTTCCAGGGTACGCTTGCGCTCTTGCTCACCGACGGGCATAATGCGTTCGCTGCTTACTAATCCATTCTCTTCCCAACCGTCGAATTCATCCCAGGCTTCTGGTGCATGCAGGTTGGCAATGTCAAGGTTAGCAGGTGTCCAGTTCTTGTGGCGCACCCGTTTTTCTTTGCTACCCCGTTTGGCCTGTTTGTTCGCTTTCTGTAGTTCCTTGCGGCGTACAGACTTGTTCATCTGTTCAGCGTGACTGGTTACTTTGCGTTCCAGTGCTTTCGGGAGTTTCTTCAAATCGCTCATCGCTGGCTAGTTCCTTTTGGGTAGATGGGCTGTTTTACAGCATCCACTATCACAGTTAGCTTTCAAATCGACATAACAAACGGCCACGGGCAATTGCCCGTGGCCGTTTGCAAAGGCGTCCACGTTTGATCGAACTGGAACTGCCAGCCTCGATCAAGCGTACGCCATAAAAAAAACGGCCACGGTGCAGAGCGCAACCGTGACCGTTACTGTGTGTAAAGGTTTGCCTAGATCAAGCTACACTCTATCATAACCTGATGATCGAGTTTCCTGATCTGGGCAGTAACAGCAGGCGCGCACTGACAAGGGATAGGACAGTCCACATATATGTCATTGTTACGCCTCCTTTCGCCGTATATCGCGCCGCATGAGCGCCAGAGATGATTGATACGCTTAAACAGGATTAATTGTACCCTAGCCTACACGATTTATGCAAACACGATTTATGCAAAAAAGTCACCAAACAATTTTCCTAACTGGTAGCCACCTGATATCGGCGTATCAGCGCGACCTAATACGCGATCTAATCTAGCATATTCGGCCTGTTCGCGAGGGGAGATGGCACGTTTGACGCTAGCGCGCAACGTGCGGGCCTGATCTGTCAAGGCTGCGGCGTGCGCCACTGCTTCGGTCGCATCGCCACTGGCCGTACCCTCTGTCAACGCCAACCAAGCCTGCACTTGCAACACGTTGGCGATGCCGTGTGTGTCATCTATGGCGCGATAGGCGGTCAACACTATCTGGCACAGGTCATGCGCTTGGGTCAAGTCGCCACGTGCATAGGCCAGGTTGGCCAGCAGCAACATCGGCTCGGGCAGAAACAACGTATCCCCCAATTGCTGATAGAGTTGCAGGCTTTCTGTTGCCAACGCTTCTGCCCTGATCAGTTCGCCCTGAAAATGCAACAGATCGGCTAGTGCGGCCGCGGTAAAAGCCATAACCCAAAGATCGGGTTGGCCGCGGGCGTGGGTCAGTGCCTCTTCCAACCACTGGCGTGCTAATGCTGGATTACCCATTTCATAGGCAGTGATGCCGATGTTGACACAGTTCATTACATCCGTTGCTGGATCCTGGTTAAGCTGCCTGGAGATGGCGAGTGACTCTTCAAACTGCCGCAATGCCTGCACATATTCTCCTTGACCGCGCGCCACGAGGCCCATGTTATGCAAGACATCGGCAACGCCCATCTCGTCACCAAGGGCACGACGCAACACCAATCCTTCCTGATGATAACGCATGGCGCTGGCAAAGTCGCTTTGTTCCGTTGCCAGCGAACCGGCGCCGTTCAGGGCACGCGCCCGTTGCTGCCGCTGTAAGTCGCTTAGGGTTGTTGCCTGGGTTGGACAACGCAGGCTGGCCTCTAACCAGGCGCTGCCCTCATGCAGCAAGCCCTGGCGATTCCAGAACCACCATAAACCACCGGCAATGGCAACGGCGACTTCGCCCAGTTCAGCTTGCAAGGCAAAGCGGAGCGCCGCTCGTAGATTGTCATGGTCACGGCGGGCGCGTTGCATCCAGAGCGCTTGTTCTTCACTGCGCAGCCCAGTAAAAATCGCCTGCGCGTAGGTGGCAAAATAGTCGGCGTGCAGGCGTTGAGTTGCAGCTAAGCGGTTTTCAGCCAGTAATTGTTCGGTGGCAAAGGTGCGCAACGTTTCCAGCAAGATCAGGCGTGATTCGCCAGTGAGTTCGTCTCCATCAACCGGTGGATCTGGTTGCCCCGCGCTTTGCCCCAGGTTGGCTTGCACGAGATTGGCTTGCCGTAGGGCTTCAATTTCTGCCCTGGTTGCCCCAGTTACCGCTTGCGCCATTGCTTGTGTACAGCCCCCCCAAAAGACGCCCAGACGGGCAAAAATAATTTGCGCGGCGGCTGGTAACAGGTGGTAACTCCAGGCAATCGCCGCTTGCAAGGTGCGATGGCGTTCAGCAATATTGCGTTTGGTCTGAGCGAGGAGTGCTGCTGTGGGTTGATAGTGCTGTCGCGCCGCGATCAGTTGTTGCAATAATTCCTGCGGTGCCAGGCTGCGACTGCGCGCCGCTGCCAGTTCAATCGCCAACGGTAGGCCATCCAAGGCGACACAGAGTCCAGCCACCGCCAGTGCATTTTCTGCATCTAGGCGAAAATCGTGATCAATCGCGCTGGTGCGATCAACAAACAATTTGATCGCTGGAATCTGCGTCAGTTCGGCCACGGGTGGCAACCCAGCCAGATCGGGCAAGGTCAACGGCGGCACCACCAACTCATACTCTCCATAGAGATCGAGTGCCACGCGACTAGTGCAGAGAACTTTC
>JBBRVA010000527.1:0-6017 GCA_038247295.1 Caldilineales bacterium
CCCCGCCGATATGTTTGAATGGACCACCAATCCGGAAGAGGCGCCGGACGAGCCAGAATATGTGGAGTTGGAATTTGAAAAAGGTATGCCAGTGCGCGTTAACGGCGAAGCGTTGGATCCTGTGCCATTGGTAAAGAACCTTAACGCATTGGGCGCGAAACATGGCATTGGCCGCGTCGACATTGTCGAGAACCGGCTGGTGGGCATGAAAAGCCGCGGCGTTTACGAAACGCCCGGCGGCACGATTCTGTACCGGGCGCATGCGGCGTTAGAACAACTTTGTTTGGACCGCAATACTTTACAATATAAGCAGCAGATTGGGCTCAAATTTGCCGAACTGGTCTATAACGGTCAATGGTTCACGCCACTGCGCGAGGCATTATCCGCATTTGTCAACAGCACCGAGCAGAACACGACCGGCACGGTGCGCCTGAAGCTTTACAAGGGTAACTTGATCCTGGCCGGGCGCAAGAGCCCCTATAGCCTCTACCGCCAAGATATTGTCACCTTTGAGGAAGGCGATTACGACCAATCCGACGCCCACGGCTTTATCCGTCTCTTTGGTCTACCCATGAAGGTCCAGGCCGTCATGCGCGAGAAAAATCAATAGCAGGGAAACGGGATTCGGTTCGACAGGCTCACCGAACGGATCCTGAGCTTGTCGAAGGACCGTTTCCTGTTTCCCGAATCCCTACCCAACGCGGAGACCACAATGAACCTATCCGACTATGCAGTAACCGGTTTTGATGCGGCCGGGATCGCGGCTAGCATCAAGAAATCCGGCGCGCCCGATGTGGCGCTGATTGCCAGCCGCACGCCGTGCCGCGCTGCGGCGACCTTTACTACCAATGTCTTCCCCGCCGCACCCGTGCTTTACGATCGGCAGTTGCTGGCCTTCAACTCGGAAGGCGTCCACGGTGTCTTTATCAACAGCGGTTGTGCTAATGCGTGTACAGGCACACCCGGCGCTGTCAACGCCCGGCTCACGGCGGAAGCGGTGGAACAGGCATTGGGCGCCGGTGACAACACTGTCTTTGTCATGAGTACGGGCGTGATCGGCGTGCAATTGCCGATGGAGAAATTGCTGGCCGGCGTGCCTACGGCGGTGAATGAACTGGCCGCCGATGGCTGGGATGCCGCCAGCCGTGCGATCATGACAACGGACACCCGCCCCAAGCTCTTCACCCATACGCTCGAGTTAGACGGTCACGCGCTGCGCTTCACCGGCATTTCCAAAGGCGCCGGTATGATCCACCCCAACATGGCGACGATGCTCAGCACGATCGCCACCGATGCCCATATTGCCCAGCCCCTGCTCCAACAGGCGCTCGTCTCCGCCGTCAACAAGAGTTTTAACCGTATCAGCGTGGATGGTGACACCAGCACCAACGATACGGTGATCCTACTGGCCAATGGGCTGGCCGGTCATGCCGAGATTACAGAGGCCAGCAGCCCGGCCTTTGCTGCCTTCCAAACGGCCTTAACTGTCATCTGCACCGATCTCGCCCAGGCCGTCGTGCGCGATGGTGAGGGCATCACGCGCTTTGTTACGATTCGCGTGCAAGGCGCGATGAGTGACGCTGAAGCGCATCAGGGCGCCAACACGATTGCCACCAGCCCATTGGTCAAGACCGCCTTCTTTGGTGGCGATGCCAACTGGGGCCGCATTCTGGCCGCGATTGGCCGCGCCGGCATTCGGGTCGAGCCAGAGAAGTGTGCCCTGTTCATCAGTGGCGGGCCGGACGCCACGACCCGCCTGCCCGAGCTTCAACTCGTGGCCGGCGGAACCCCCTTACCCTATTCCGAAAGCACCGCCACCGCGATCTTCCAGCAACCGGAGATCGATGTGCGCGTCGAGTTGGGGCTGGGCGCTGGCCAGGCCACGGTCTGGACGACGGATCTGAGCTACGAGTACGTGAAGATCAACGGCGACTACCGCACCTAACCGCTGGCTGACCCCTGTGGTATAATAAGTTTACTGAAGATAATGGGCTGGATGAAGATGTTGGAGGAGTAAAATGCGTTACACTGTCTTGGTACGGCAACGGCCACCGGGTAAATATATCGCCAGGGCACCAGCGGTACCTGGGTGCAAAGGTGAAGGGCATACGCGTGACGAGGCATTGCGTCGTCTTCAAACGGCTATCGAAGCGTGGTTGACAGAAGCTGAAATTACGACAATTGAAGTGGCTTTGCCGCAACCGGACAAACAGCAAGAATCAAACCCTTGGCTGGCGACGGCTGGCATTTTTGCTGATGATCCGATGCTAGAGCCGATGTTACAGGAAATTTATGCTGCGCGCACCCATGACGTGATGGAATAACTGTGTCACTCTATGTTCTAGATACAGATACTGTTACTTTTCTACAGGCGCGACGAGAACTTGTGTTGCGTCGAGTAGCAACGATTGCCAAGGACAGTCTGTACACGACTGTTATCACATTGCGCGAACAACTTCGGGGGCGGCTCGCGATTGTTGAGCAAGCGCTGGAGGGACCGGCATTGGTGCAAGCCTATGAACGGCTATATGCTACATCATTTTATTTTAGTCGCATCAATGTTTTGCCATTTACTATTGATGCTGTCATTGAATTAGCAAATTTGCGTAAACAAAAGGTTCGTATCGGCACGCAAGATTTGCGAATCGCGGCGCTTGTTTTAGCTGTAGATGGAATTTTGGTCACCAGCAATCGGCAAGACTATGATAAAGTGCCTGGGTTAACAATTGAAGATTGGAATCGATAATTCAATCGTCTTTGTAGATCGACATTGACAGTTCTTGCGACACGCAGAGGAACAATCCCTCTGCGTGTTTCGTATTGGGTGAGGAGCCAGGATATGCAGCGCAAGATGTTGTATACGGTGTGGCGGGAAATCCAAAGCTTTTTCCTCGTCCTAATCGGCACCGTGATCGAGGCGTTTGCGTTTAGCGTCTTCCAGGTGCCCTACAACCTGGCGGCTGGCGGGGTCAGCGGCATCGGTCTGATCGTCAACCATTTTACTGGTTTTTCGGTGCCTGCGTTCTATTTTCTGGTCAATATTCCGCTGCTCGTGTTTGGCTTTTTCTATTTGGGGCGCTGGCGCTTTCTCTTTAACACAATTGTGGCGGTCATCTTTTTCTCGGCCGCGATCGAGATTTTTAATCGCACGCTGCCAACCTATCTGGAAAGTTATCCACTCACAGACAACATCCTGCTCAGCGCCATCTATGCGGGCTTGGTGGGCGGCATTGGTGGTGGTCTTGTCTATGCTGCCGGGGCGACGATGGGCGGCACGGCGATTATTGGCCGTGTGATCCAGGTGCGCACTGGCATCCCGCTCAGCCAGATCTACCTCTTTGTTGATGGTACGATTATCGTCGCTGCTGCCTTTGTCTTTGGCTGGGAAACAGCTCTCTATGCCATGTTGACTTTGCTGCTGGCCGGGCTGGCGACTGATTATACGTTGGAAGGGCCCAGCCGGGCGCGCACCGCGATTATCATTACCAACAAACCGGTTGAGTTAACGGCGGCATTGCAAACGGAACTGGGGCGTGGTCTTACCTATTGGGATGCCACTGGTGGTTATACTGGCGAGAAACGCACGGCCATTATGTGTAGCATCTACCGGCCTCAAGTCAACGATCTAAAGCGGATTGTCAATCAGGTCGATCCTGCGGCTTTCGTCAGCATTGGCATGACGCAACAAGTATTGGGTTCAGGATTTACCGAATTTAAGTGAGATTTTTTGCAACACCCCCTGGCTTGACGATCAACTATACCCGGTTTAGAATGGTTTGACGACGATGGGCGGTCGCTCTCTGCGCTATTCTTAAAAATAAGCATATCTAAGATCGCATCCCATCGTTTTAACTATACATGTAGTAATTGAGAAACGACCGCTTCTGCGTGTGCGAAGTTGTCATTTCTAAACTGAGTAAATTTAAGGAGATGTATCGTGCAATTATATCTGATCCGCCATGGCCAGAGCTTTGTCAACTTGGCCGACTTTGATTATAACAGCAAGCATATCGACCAACCGCTCACCGAATTGGGGGAACGGCAGGCAGAGGCGCTGGGCCGCTGGATTACGGGCCATCTGCCCACCATTGATGTGCTTTACACCAGCACCATGCAGCGCGCCCGCCAGACGGCGCAGGCCATCGCCAGCGCCTATGGTTGTGATCCGCATCTGGAAGATCGCGTGCGCGAAATTGGCAACAATCTGCGCGATCACACCCCCATTCCGTCCACTGAAGAGCCCAGCCCTTATGCCAATTATTGGGCGACGGCGCGCCCTTTCTCGCCGACGTTGCGCGCGGCTGAAAGCAGCGAAACATTTATGCATGCGCGCACACGCGTCGGCCTCTTTATCGAAGAGTTGGTGGAACGCCATCGTGGCCAGACCGTCCTCGTCGTTTGTCATGGCGGTGTCATCGATTGTGCCTTTGATCATGTGTTTAACGTCGGTTCCTGGCGACGTTGCGAAATGTGGACCAGCAATACGGGCATCAGTCACTTCGAATATGTCGAGCATCCAGGGCGTGAAGTCTGGCGGCTGCACTACTTCAATCGCACCGAACATTTTCAGGGTTTGGCCTGATTTGTGCAACGATTTTCTAAATCGTTGACCAACCCAATATGACCACGTCGAAAAATATCGATCCAATTTCACATCCTGGCCTTTCTGGCCTGGACTCTACACTGGGCGCGCAGAATCCTTTGAGCGAGCGCGAGATGGAAGTGGCCGAGTTGCTGGCAACAGGCGCCAGCAATGCCGAGATTGCGCGTAAACTGGTCATTAGCCCCCACACCGTTAAAGTTCATTTGCGCAACGTCTTTGAAAAGCTGCAAGTTAACAGCCGCACAGAGGCATCGATGATGCTGGTGCAGCGCGGTTGGCTGTTGGTGCCCGGCGTCGAGGTGCCGCCGATCGAGGTTGCCGCGCCACCGCCGCCACCTGACCCCGAACCGCTCACCGACTTGCCAGCCACACTTTATCCCTGGCAAAGGGTTTATCTGATCGGCGCGCTGCTGCTCTGTCTGTTTGGCCTTTTGGCGCCCCGTTTGCGCGCCTCCAATCGCAACTCGCCCGGCCTGCTGAGTGATGCCGGCCGCTCGGTGCTTGTTAAGCCACTTTTTCAGGATGAGCCACGCTGGGAAGTGCAAACACCGCTGGGCAAAGCGCGCAGCAGATTAGCCGTGGCCGCGGTCGATAATGGTTTATATGCCATTGGCGGTGAAGCAGCCGATGGCCGCGCAGTGGCCAATGTGGATATCTACGATTTATCGGTGAATCAATGGCATGCCGCCAGCCCTTTGCCCGAGGCGTTGGCAAACCTGGCCGCTACAGCCTGGCAGGGTCGTATCTATGTCGCAGGCGGCAGTTATAATGGTGACCAAAGCCGAACATCCACGACAGTGACGAATACTGTGAGTAACGGTGTGAGCGATGGCTTTTGGATCTACGATCCGGCGCAAGATCAATGGCAACGTCTGGGACAATTGCCCACGCCATTGGCCGGCGCTAGTTTGGTGGCTGATAGTGAGGCGCTCTACTTGCTTGGTGGTTGGGATGGGCAGATGATGCGTGACGAAATCTGGCGGCTGGTTCCGCCCACGGCTGCGGAAGCGGTGTCTGAAACCACACCGGCATTGGTCTGGGACGTAGTGACCCGAATGGAAACGGCGCGTGCCTTTTTGGGCGCCGCGATGGTCCAAAACGAAATTTACGTGATTGGCGGCTACGATGGTCGTCGCGAACTGGATCTGGCCGATGTGTATGCTATCAGCACCAATGAATGGCGCCGTTTACCGCCTCTGTCGACGCCGCGCGGGGGCTTGAGTGTTGTCTACGACGGTTTGGCCATCTTTGCCCTGGGCGGCGGCTGGACGCATCCGCTAGACACGTTGGAGCGCTTTGACCCACTTGCCAATCTCTGGAGTAATTTTGCCTCTCCACTGCCCGGGGAATGGCGTCACCTGGCGGCTGTTAGCTACAACGACCGGATTCACCTATTCGGCGGTTGGGGTGGTGA
>JBBRVA010000528.1:0-6013 GCA_038247295.1 Caldilineales bacterium
GCGCTTTCAATTAGGAATGACGAGCAAATAAGTTGTGCATTGCGGAGATTGGAGATAGCAGATTGTTGTCGCTGTAATCTCCAATCTCTAATCTCCCAGTTATTTACTAGCGAATCCCTAACGCCTTCCGCATAGCGTTGCACTTTTATGCCTGCGTACTGTTGAGCAGCAATGTCGTATCCGGCCAGCAATAGACGCCGCTAGGTAAGATCACACCGCCCCAATCATAGGGCTCTTCGCGCACGTACTGGGCGTTCAGATGTTCGTAGAAGTGCCGATGCGGGTTGACCATGAGCGCCCGCACGCCCATCGCCCGAATACCACGCTCGCTTAGTCGCGTGGCAACCGAGCGCACCAACTGCCGCCCGACGCCTTGACCCTGAAAGGCAGGCCGCACATTGAGCGAGTAGAGTTCGCTGCCAAACAGTGGCTCGTCCGCCTGCGGCCCACCTAACCCCAGGCCGACAACCAATCCGGCGGCGCGGGTAGCGACGTGGAGAAACTCCTCGTGCGCGGTGCGCTGGGTCTGCAAAAAGCGCTGCCAGTTTGCTTTACTCTCTTCCCAGGTCAACCAAGTAAAACATTGATCCGGCACCAGCCCGCGAAACGCAGTCAGGTTCGATTGAATGATGATATCTGCCAAGGCCGGTGCGTCGTCGTCGGTGGCTTCACGAATCGTGTAGGGCATAATCACGCTCCTTCAAAGCAGAACTTCACGCATATTCGTAGCGAATCGGCCTGGGATCGCCGCCATCCCTGGCGCGGGTACCCTCTGGGTGCCCAGGTGTCAAACTAAGTTTAGTAGTTCGCAAATCACATCTGCGTTATGATATAATCACGCCGAAATGTCAACCTGCGCCGACCACTGCCGGCGCTATTTTTTTGTGTGTATAGGGCTTAGCCAGCCAAAGAACGGAACCCAACGTATGACAACATCTACCCTCGCAGAACCCACCCTGTCTGAACCGATTGCCACCACGCCCGCGGCGACGACTGGCATCAACCGCAGCACCTTGTTCGCGATTGTCCTCGGCCACCTTACTGTCGATATGCAAACCGGCTCATTGGCTGTGTTGCTACCTGTGCTCTTAAAAGTATTTTCCCTCGATTATACCGGCGCCGCGGCGATTATGAGCTTCAACAACATCGTCATCGCCGTCGCCCAGCCGCTGTTTGGCATCTTGGGCGATCGCAAGCAGATGCGCTGGTTGGTCTATGCCGGCTGTCTGCTCACTGGGGTCGGCATGGTGGCGGTAATGTTTCTGCCCAGCTACTGGCTGATTGTTGCCGCTGTTGTGCTCAGCGGACTGGGATCGGCTATGTTTCACCCAGAGGCACTGTCGGTGGTGCGTGCGATCAGCGGCCAAAAGGCCGCTACGGCCTCGTCATTTTTCTTCTTTGGTGGCAATCTGGGCTTTGCCGCCGGTCCGCTGCTTGTCGCCTGGCTCATGCACGGTTGGGGCACCCATGCGGCAATCTGGATGATGGTGCCTACCGTGGTGGCGCTTGGCTTCTTGGTCGCCAATGCGGGTGTGATCCGCAAGCCTGCCGTTGCCCGTTCTGCCGTCCATGTGCAGCAAGGTGCGCAGCGACGAAGCCAAAACCTGGGGTTGATCTTATTGCTGCTCGCCCTGATCACTGTGCAGACAATCGTGCTCAGCGGTCTAAAGACCTTTATCCCGCTCTACTACGAAGAATTCGGCCAACTTTCCGCCGATTGGATCGCGCTGATGCTGACCATCATTTCGCTGACAGGTGCCGTTGGTACCTTGTTCGGTGGCATTGCGGCCGAGCGGATTGGGCGGAAAATGGTGATTATCCTCGCTTCGCTGTTTGTGTTGGGCACCTTATTCGCCGCTTTTCGCAGCGACGGCTGGCTGCAACTGCTGATGCTGGCGCTGACCGGCTTCTTTCTCTCCATGCCCTGGCCGCTTTCGGTGGTGATGGTGCAAGAAGCCATGCCCAACAACGTCGGTTTGGCCTCGGGGCTAACGCTGGGATTGGCCTACGGCGCCAGTGGTCTCGGCATCGCCGCCCTGGGCCGCATCGGCGATCTGTTTGGTTTGCAGACCACGATGAACGTTGTCATGTGGCTGCCGATTGCCGCGCTGGGGATTAGTTTTTTTGTGCCGGAACGGGTGGCGCGGCCTGATAAAGGGGTGATTGCTTGATGTAAGACTATTTGCTGCAAAGCGATGGAGTGGACAAGAAACCCTATGAAAATTCGCTTGCTTCAATCCGATGATACAGTCGAATGGCTGCGATTGCGTCACGCCCTGTGGCCCTATCAGTCACCCGCCCAAAATGACCAGGAGATGACTGAAATTCTGGCGAATTTCGACCAGATGCCGGTCTTTGTGGCCGCACGACCCGACGGTGGGTTGTGCGGCTTGATGGAAGTGGCGATCCATGACAAAGCGCCCGGCTGTACGACCACCAAGATTGGCTATTTGGAAGCCTGGTATGTTGATCCAGAGTGGCGCCGGCAAGGTGTCGGTCGTCTGCTGGTGGAGGCCGCCGAAGCCTGGGCGATCGAGCAAGGCTGCACCGAGATGGCCTCCGACACCGATGCCGGCTACCCGCTGAGCCCGACGGCGCATGATCGGCTAGGCTATCAAGAGGTGGGCCGCGATATTTTCTTTCGCAAGGTGTTGATACCAGAATAGCGACCCTATTGTGGGCTATGTGCTCGCACTTCCTGCATGCCGCGCCAATCGTAAGTATCCCAGGCCGAGCGGGGTGGCAGGCACACAGGGTTGCGTCACTATAATTCGCACCCACTAGTACACTTGGGCGGAAATAACCATACTATTCTCCGGTGAATCAGTAGTGAATCAGTAGGACAGTGAGACAGTACAAACACTGTTCTACTGTCCTACTGATTCACTGTCTTACTTACGACCAAGTGTACTAGCATGTTGATCGGACGCAACCCAAGCCGCGTTGTCCTCGCCACCTCTCAAATTTACCCCAGTCCACTAACCAATCGACCGCCCTATCGAATAGCAGATTACCATCATACTTGTTGCGCGCCTTTTACCCCCAGACTTGCGACACCCCTTGACGATCGCTTGACAATGCCTTGAGAATTGCCCGCTACAATTGAACTTGTAGCAAGCAGATGCAAGCGGGTCGAGGAAGCAAACTCCATCAAATCTACACACCATCTCCATCAAATTTTAACAACTGTTTGCTACCATAGAGTTATGCAGCGAATGAGTTCGCAAGCAGCGGTAGAACAAGTTTTAGACCCGACAAGTTAAAAATTGTATCAAATCAAGTTCGTTCAAGTTCAAGACTGTAAGCGATAAGGAGTGACAAATGACATACCAATGGAATCGATTGAAAGTGGCTGCGCTGGGCGCGGTGCTGGTAACTAGTGTCACGTTTGGGGTTGTGGCAACGACCTATGCGCAAGATCAAACGCAGGAACCGAGCACAAGTCAAGGCGTTGCGCAACCGGGCCGCCCCGGCGGTCGGCACGGTGGGATAGGTGGCTTTGGCCTGCGGGGCGCAGCGTTGGCAACGCTGGCCACCACGCTTAATCTGAGCGAAGCGGATCTGCAAACGGCGCTGCAAGCCGGCAAGAGCATTGCCACCATTGCCACCGAGCAAGGGGTTGCGCTGGATACTGTGGTCGAGGCGATTGTGACGGAGCAGACGGCGAAGTTCGCCCAAGCCGTCATCGACGGTAAGCTGGCCCAGGAAGAGGCCGATGCGCGGCTTACTGAATTGCGCGAAAAGCTGCCTGAAATGCTCAGTATGACACGCCCGGCAGAAGGTCTGGGGTTGGGCAAAGGGCCAGGCTTCGGCAGCATGGGGATGCGGGGCGCAGGGCTTGCCACCATCGCGGCGACGCTTAACTTGAGCGAAACCGAACTGCAAACAGCGCTGCAAACGAAGAGTGTGGCTGCTGTAGCCACCGAGCAAGGCGTCGCCTTGCAGACGGTCATTGATGCGATTGTGGCCGAACGGAGCACCGCTCTGGCCCAAGCTGTCACCGATGGCAAACTGACCCAGGCTCAGGCTGATGCACAGTTGGCACGGCTAGAGGAGATGTTGCCGGAACAACTGAGCCAAATCCATACGCCAGGCGCGGGCGGACTTCACGCCGGACGTGGACGTGGCGGCCCGCGTGGGGGTAATCTACAAGTACCCAGCGAATCTAACCAGGATCCAGCCCAGGCACCGACACCGCAGCCGAACAATGTTCCGGTGACGCCTGAGGATGCACAGAGCGCGTAGGGCAGTAATCAGTAATTGGTAATAAGTAAGCAGTTATCAGTTATCCGTGGACAATCGTCTTAATACTGGCGTAACACGGGTAACTGATGACTGGGTAAGCAGCATTAACAAATTTCAACTATTTCAAGGTAAGGAGAATTAAAATGCAGTCAGCTATGTTGTTTTTGATGGAAGGACCGTTGGGTGCTGGGCCAGCCGCGAATATGATGCGCGGTGGTCGTGGTGGCGGTTTCTTGCTGGGTGGGTTGATGTCGGTCTTGTGGACCGTGCTCATTGTCCTGGCCGTCTTGTGGGTGGTGCGCAACTGGTCGAAGATTACGGCCTATGTGCGACGCACGGCCTCATCTGTACAGGCCAGCAGCCCCGTCGTAGCCTTTACACAAACGCCGTTGGAAATCTTGCAAACCCGCTACGCCAAAGGCGAGATCAACCGCGAAGAGTACGAAAGTATTCGCCGCGACTTAAGTGGTGAAGTGCCACCGCCCGCAGAGCCATCTGTTCAAGCGTAGCTGCTCTGCTGTAAAAAGTAAACCATCTCCCATATTCACACAGGACGGCCACGGTGTATCGTGGCCGTCCTGTTGATCAAGAACCTGTTGCCAGGTGGTACATCCCTGGTACTAAGTCATCGTCCAAAAACAACTTGGAGATTTGTGTGATAGAATAAAGCCTCGAAGGAGGCAAAAAGATGCAAGAAACAAGGTACCATGAATGTGAATGTGAAGTCTGTCAGGCCGGGAAAGTGCCCGCTATCCTGCGCAACCATCATCTGATGAATGTGTTCATCAGTCGCTTGGACGAACAAGAAAGGCGCTGGTATGCGGCGTTGGAAGCGACCAAAGCCGGTCACGGCGGCCTCGAACTGGTCGCCAAGATCACAGGTCTGCATGTGAACACCATCCGCCGCGGCCAAGAAGAACTGGCGGCCGATTTAGCTGGACGCCCGTCCGAACGCGTGCGGGTCGAGGGCGGTGGCCGTCCGAGCGTTGAAAAAAAAAGTCCTGAACTGGCAAGTGCCTTAGAAGCGTTGGTGGCCGACGAGACGGCGGGCTTGCCCACGGGACCCGAGAAATGGGTTAGAAAAAGTTTAAGCAATCTGGCGCAGACCTTAAGCGAACAGGTGTCTGCGGTCAGCCCGACGACGGTGAAACGGCTGCTGGAACAGTTGGACTATGGCCTCATGGCGAACCGCAAAAGCCTCATCAAAGCGGCCCACCCCGATCAAGATCGCCAGTTTCGGTATATTCAGCACGTGCGCAAGCTCTTTCTGGCGGCGGGCTTGCCGGTGATCAGTGTGGATGCCAAAGATAAAGTCGTCATCGGTGACTTTGCCAATGCGGGCCAAAGCTGGCGGCAAAGTGCCGAAGAAGTCCTCCTCCATGACTTTCCCTCGGACGGTGTGGGCGTTGCCAAACCCTATGGCATTTACGATGTGCGCCACAATCAAGGCTACGTTTACGTTGGCACCTCCGCCGATACACCCGAATTTGCCGCCTATTGTATTGCGCAATGGTGGTCTAATCCCCTGCGCCCCCGCTTTGCACGCGAGGATCAGCTCCTGATTTTCTGTGATGCAGGGGGCAGTAACCACTGTCGCTTCTGGCTCTGGAAAGATGAAGTGCAACGTCAACTCGCTAATCAATTTGGGTTGCAAGTCATGGTCTGTCACTACCCAACCGGTCATTCTCGCTACAATCCGATTGAATATCGGCTGTTTAGTCAGATTTCTTTGAACTGGGCGGGTAAGCCGTTACGCTCCTTTCAGACC
>JBBRVA010000529.1:0-6004 GCA_038247295.1 Caldilineales bacterium
AAACGGACAACTTCTCAACTACGTCAACGGCGACTGGCAACGATCAAGCGCTGGCACGTATGGCCCAGTTTTAAACCCGGCCACTGCGCAGGTGATCACGACCGTGCCACTTTCGCCTGGTGCGGAAGTCGATACGGCAGTGCAGGCGGCCAGCAAAGCTTTTCGTGAATGGCGGCGCACACCAGTTGGCGACCGCATTCAACACCTTTTCAAATTCAAAGCCTTACTGGAAGCCAACCTTGATGCGATTGCCCGCACCATCACCAATGAGGCCGGCAAGATCTACAACGAGAGCGTGGGCGAGATGCGGCGCGGCATCGAAAATGTCGAAATGGCCTGTGGTATGCCCTCACTGATCCAGGGCTATAACAACGAGGACATTGCCAGCGGCATTGATGAGCACATGTTTCGTCAACCGCTCGGCGTCGTAGCGGCGATCACGCCCTTCAACTTTCCCGGTATGATCCCGCTCTGGTTCTTGCCTTATGCCGTGGCCACGGGCAATTGCTTTATCTTGAAACCCAGTGAAAAAGTACCTACGACCAGTCAAAAGATCTTTGAATTACTACACGAATCTGGCTTCCCTGCTGGTGTTGTGCAACTGGTAAATGGTGGCAAAGAGACCGTCGATGCATTGCTTGATCACCCCAGCGTTCGCGCAATTAGCTTCGTCGGCTCAACGCCGGTGGCGAAGTATGTCTACAGCCGAGCAACGGCCAACGGCAAACGAGCACAGTGTCAGGGTGGCGCTAAAAATCCAGTTGTCATTATGCCTGACGCCGACATCGATATGACTACACGAATCATGGGTGATTCAGCGTTTGGATGCGCTGGTCAACGCTGTTTGGCCGCCTCGGTGGCGATCACCGTGGGCGAAGCAAAACATGCCTTTACCGAGCAAATGGCTGATGTGGCCGCCAGCCGCAAGGTCGGTTACGGCTTGGATAACGGTGTACAGATGGGACCGGTGATCACGCAGGAGAGCAAAGCGCGCGTCGAGCGTTTGATCGAGCTTGGCGCCCGCGAAGGAGCCAACGTGTTGGTCGATGGCCGCCAAAAGCAGGTGGATGGCTACGAAGATGGCTATTTTGTCTTCCCAACCATTTTGGATGATGTCAATCCCGACAGTGAAATTGCCAAGACGGAAATCTTTGGGCCGGTGCTAAGCTTGATGCACGCCAACACGATTGAGGACGCGATTGCGATTGTTAACAACCGCGCCTTTGGCAACATGGCCTGTCTCTTCACCAGCAGCGGCGCAGCGGCGCGCAAGTTCCGCTACGAGGCCGATGCCGGCAACGTCGGCATCAACATTGGTGTGGCCGCCCCCATGGCCTACTTCCCCTTCAGCGGCTGGAACGATAGCTTCTTCGGCGATCTGCATGCGCAATCTCACCACGGCGTAGAATTCTACACGCAGACCAAAGTGGTGGTCGAGCGCTGGCCGCAAGAGTGGAGCCGACAGTTTTAATTTAAGATTTTTGATTGACGATTTACGAAATCACATCGCAGACGAGATATCTCGTCAATCAAAAATCTTAAATCGTAAATTAAGTGCAAAGATGGTAAACAATATGACAATACAAATGATCGGCATCGGCGTCATTGGCATGGGCTGGATGGGCATGGCCCATAGCCGTGCCTATCGCAACGTGCCTGACCGTTTCTACGACAGCGGCATTCGTCCGCGTTTGATCATCTGCGCCGATGACGTGCGAGAGCGGGCATTGCACGCGCAGGCGATCCACGGCTTTGAGGAAGTAACGACCAGTTGGCAACAGGTGATCGAGCATCCAGAAGTTCAGGTGGTCAATGTCACGTCGCCCAATTATCTACATCTAGAAATGGTACGGGCGGCAACAGCGGCAGGCAAACATGTCTTCTGCGAAAAGCCGGTGGGCCGTTCGCCAGAAGAAACAGCCGAGATCGAATTTCTGGCGCGCCAGGCCGGGGTCATGTCGTTTGTCGGCTTCAATTACCGCTGGGCGCCGATGGTGCAGTATGCCAAACAGTTAATTGAAGAAGGCAAACTGGGCCAGCTCACCCACTACCGCGGTCGCTTCTTTTCGATGTACGGGAGCAATCCAAACGGCCTGCTCACCTGGCGCTTCAAAGCGAACCAGGCGGGATTGGGTGTCTTGGGTGATATCATGTCGCACGTGACCGATATGGCCCATATGTTAGTCGGGCCGATTAAGCGCGTGGTCAGCAATCGCCACACCTTTATCACCGATCGTCCCCTGCCCATTCCGGGCCAGGGCACCCATTTTTCGCTGGGCAAACCGGACGATCCGACCGGGCCGGTGGAAAATGAAGACTATGTGGGCAGCCTGGTCCAGTTTGAAAACGGCATCCAAGGCAGTTTCGAGACGTGCCGCGCCATTTATGGCCCTAAGTGCGAAATGTCGTTTGAGGTCAATGGCACCAAAGGCGCGCTTAAGTGGAATTTCGAACGCATGAACGAGTTGGAGCTTTATCTACCCGATGAAGCGGGCATTCATGATGGCTACACGAATTTACTAGGTGGGCCCAAATATCCGCAACATGGCCGCTTCAACCCCGGCGATGGGATCGGCATGGGCTATGAGGATTTGAAGACAATTGAAGCCTATCAGTTTTTGCAATCAATTGTCGACGGGCAGCAGCGCGAACCAAGCTTTGCCAGCGCGCTAGCCTTGGCCAACGTCCAAAACGCCATGATCCGTTCCTGGGACAGTGGCACATGGGAGACGGTGCAAGATCTGCGCCGGGGTCGGTAACAAGGGGATAGGAGATTAGGAGATTAGAAATTACAAGACAACAATCTCTAATCTCCTATCTCCGAAATGCCTAACTTATTTGATTTGATCATCGTCTAAATATTATTCACCTGAAAGGCAATTTTCGTGCATCATTCAGTTTACGATTTTACGGTTCAAACCGCTGCCGGCGAAGACAAATCTTTGCGAGATTACGCAGGTAATGTGTTGCTAATTGTCAATGTCGCCTCGCAATGTGGCCTCACGCCGCAATATGTTGGGTTGGAAAACTTGCAGCGCACCTATGCCGCGCAAGGATTACGCGTGCTGGGCTTTCCTTGCAATGACTTTGGCGCTCAGGAACCGGGCACAATCGAAGAGATTCAACAATTTTGCACTACCCGCTTTGATGTCACCTTTGACTTGTTCAACAAAATCCACGTCAAGGGACCCGATCAGGCGCCTTTATATGCTCAATTAATGCAAACGGAACCCAGCGGCGACGTGGCATGGAACTTTGAAAAGTTTCTCATCGGGCGCGACGGCAGTGTGGTCGAACGCTTTAAGCCCCAAGTTACACCCGATGATGCCGAGTTCGTTAAGAAGATTGAGCAGGCGTTAGCATAACAGACGAACCATTTAAAAGCCGTACGAGGAACAAGGTAAAAGATAATGCCAACCGTTAGCAGCCCTTTTGCGCAACCAGCGCCGGATCTACGTGTTCGAGCCGGAACACCCCCGCTTACGCGCCCCACGAAAGAAGAAATTGCCACTTTTGCCAGCGAGGCGCAGCAGTTACTCGCTATGGCATGGTCTAGCCAGCAACCATTGCTTGATGCCGGCGTGTATGATTTGCGCTGGCTGGAGGGTCGTCACATTCTGTTAGCCGGCGGTACCGGCCCAGGTCTAGGTGGGGCATTTGCATCAGCCGTATTGGGCGTTGGCAAAGCGGCCAGTCTTACCGTGCTAGGCCGCGATCTGACACGCTCGCTCAATTATGAGACGGGAATTGCCATGCAAGCACGGGCCGAGGCGGCCGGCATGGGCAACCGTTTCCATTGGATCAACGATGGTATGGCACTGGAAGGCGCACCGTTGGAAAAGTTGGTGGCGGCTTTGCGCGAAGCGGGCGCCGATCGCGTCGTCTATTTTAACACGGTCGCAGCGGCGATTTCCGGGCTATTGCCGGGCATGCCGCCCGTTTTCATTAAAGATGTCGATGAAAATGGCTTATTCCAGTGGCAACTACAGCCGTTGAGCGAGAAAGAAATCGAAATTACCAAGTTTGTGATGGGTGAAATGGCGGTACGCTTTCCCAGTGTGTTGTCGGCACAAGGGATCGACATAGAAGCCACGGTCTTTGCTGATTGGCGTGGTAGTCTCGACAGAAGTAGCCGCGACCCGGCGCAACGGGCGTATGGGCGACAAGGCGCTTACTCCACAAGTCTTTTCTTACCCAAAGATATTTTACAAGAAGCCACGCGGCACGCCTATGGCAAACGCCCGATTGTCATGGACATCTTCTATCCGATGATGCGCACGCGCGCCCTGCCTTTAATTCCCGGCGGCATGATGACGGCTAGCCTCAACGAGAAGCTGATGCAACTGGAAGGTATTCGTCGCTTGGATGTGCCGGAATTGGCCTTAAAAGGATTGGATTTTGTGGGCAAAGCCTTAACCGCAGGCTACAACAATCCTTTTCCGCGCACAGATAACCATGATACGCATTTGGATGAGTGGATGTTCGAGATTATGGCGCGTCTGAACAATGATGAAAACAGCGACTTCTATTACAAGCGCTGGCTAGCGGCATAAAATGCTTGAGGAGTTTCATGAATACCATTCAAATCGGCAATGCCCCTTGCTCATGGGGCACATTAGAATTCGGTGGACTGGGCGGAGAACGGCTAACCTATTCACGGGTGCTCGATGAGTTGGTCGACGCTGGTTATAAGGGCGGCGAACTAGGTGACTGGGGCTTCATGCCCACTAACCCCGCCATGCTGGCCGATGAATTTGCTGGCCGCGATCTGACGTTAACCGGCGCCTATGTGGGTGTTGCGCTCGAAAATCCAGCCAAGGTGGCAGAGGGTGAGGCAATGGTGCTCAAAGCCGCGCAATTACTCGCCGCGGTAGCAGATGATCTGAGTGCTGCCGTGCAACCATTTCTCGTCTTGGCGGGTGATAATGGCACCGATCCAGTGCGCACCAAAAACGCCGGGCGAATTACGCCGGAACTAGCGCTGAGCGCTGAACAATGGCGGATCTTCGCTCAAAACACCAATCGAATTGCCAAACGCGTGCAAGTTGAAACCGGTCTACGCACTGTCTTTCATGCCCATTGCGCCGGATTCGTTGAAACGCCAAACGAAATCGCCCGCCTGCTTGAGCTGACGGACCCCGAACTTGTCGGCCTGGTTTTTGATACGGGCCACTATGCATATGGCGCCGGCGGCGGTGAAACAATCCTCAGTGCACTGGATCGCTTTGCCGATCGCATCTGGTATATGCACTACAAAGATTGCCATCCCCAGATCTTGGCGCAGGCTAAGGCCGAGCAATGGGACTACTTCGAAGCCGTGCGCCAGGGTGTTTTTTGTGAACTAGGCAAGGGCTGCGTCGATTTCCCAGCCATAACCGAGTGGTTGCGCCAGCACGATTATCAAGGCTTTATTACCGTAGAACAAGACGTCTTACCAGGCATGGGATCACCCAAAGCTAGTGCATCCCGCAACCGCGCGTACTTACGCACCATTGGCTTGTAAAAGCTGAATAAGGACCCCCAAATGGCAAGTAAAGTTAAGATTGGGATTATTGGCGCGGGTCGCATTGGCCAGGTTCACGCGCAAAGCCTGGTCTACCGTCTGCCCCAAGCCGATGTGATAGCCGTTTCTGATCCTTTGGGTGAGGCTGCGGCACAATGCGCGGCCCGATTCCAGATCCCTACGTCTACACGAAATCATCGGGAGATCATGGATCACCCCGAAATCGAAGCTGTGATCATTTGCTCCAGCACCGACACGCACACCCAATTGATTTGTGAAGCTGCCGAAGCCGGCAAACATAGCTTATGTGAAAAACCGATTGCGCTCGACCTGGCCCAGATTGATCGGGCGCTGGCTGTCGTAGCACGTTGTGGCGTGCAATTACAGATTGGTTTCAACCGCCGCTTTGACAGCAATTTCCGCCATTTACGCGAGACCGTGGCGGGCGGTGGCGTCGGCACTCCCGAAGTTGTTCGCATTACCAGCCGCGATCCGGCACCA
>JBBRVA010000530.1:0-5981 GCA_038247295.1 Caldilineales bacterium
GCCTACAATGGCTTTGATCCGACCGCCGATAGCATGCATGTCGGCCATCTGGTGCCAATGGTCGGCCTGGCGCGGCTGCAACGCTATGGGCATCATCCGATCGCCCTGGCTGGCGGTGGCACGGGCATGATTGGCGACCCGAGCGGTCGCTCCACCGAGCGTAATCTATTGTCGAAAGAAACACTGGCCGAAAATGTCGAGAAGATCAAAGGCCAACTGGCTTCAATCTTGGACTTTGAGGTCAAAACCAATCCCGCGCGCCTGGTCAATAACCTAGATTGGCTCAGCCAGCTTTCGATGATCGATTACCTGCGTGATGTTGGCAAACACTTTACGATCAATTATATGCTGGCCAAGGATTCGGTCCAAACCCGCATCGAGCGCGAGGATGGCCTCTCTTACACCGAGTTCAGCTATATGCTCTTGCAATCCTATGATTACTACCATTTGTACCAAACCTACGGCTGCATCTTGCAGACCGGGGGCAGTGACCAGTGGGGCAATATCACCGCGGGGACAACTTTTGTCCGCAAGGTGACTGGCACCACTGTCCACGGCGTGGTCTACCCGTTGATCACACGCGCCGATGGCACCAAGTTTGGCAAAACCGCGGATGGAGAATCCGTCTGGCTGGCGCCGGAGCGGACGTCACCGTACCAATTCTATCAATTTTTCTTTAACATCGAAGATGCCAAAGTTGTCCAGATGCTTTGCTACTACACGTTCCTAAGCCAGGCCGAGATTGGCGAGCTTGCCCAAGCCGTGCAGGAGCGCCCCCATCTGCGCGAGGCGCAGCGGCGGTTGGCCCAGGAAGTGACGCGGCTGGTGCATGGCGAAAGTGGTCTGGCCAAGGCCGAACAGGCGACCAAAGTGCTCTTCGGCGGCGAGATTGTCGGCTTGGGCGCGCAGGAAATTCAAGAGATCTTCGCCGCTGCGCCATCCACCACCGTTCCCGCCAGTGGTTTTGCCGGCGATGGGATGCCCCTGGTCAACTTGCTCGAGATCGCTGGCATTGCCAAGTCGCGCGGCGAGGCCCGCCGCGTGATCGAGAGCGGTGGTGTCTACGTAAATAACGTGCGGGCCAACGACGCCAATCGCACTGTCACCCTCAGCGAAAGTATCGAGGGCAAGTTCCTCGTCTTACGCAAGGGCAAGAAGGATTATGCCTTGGTGCGCATCAACCCAGAAGGCTGATGGGGATGTAAGTGGGTAAGGTATGAGGAGTAAAAAATAGGTTGAGGATTGGAGATTGGTTATTAGAGATTAGAGATTACACAGCACCAATCTCCAATAACTAATCTCCAATAACCAATCCTCATCCCATCTGCTCACCTCTTCTACCGCGCCCGCTTCTGGCTGCGCGGTTTCGCCACCAGCACTTCTTTGTTTGGTAGTTGCGTGCTGTTTGTCTCATTTAACACCAGTTGACCGGCCTGATTGCCTTTCATTTCTACCTCTAGGTTGCGCAGACCCAGCAGATCGTAGCTATAGATCTCGCGCACCAGCACAATCAAAACGGCTAGTAGCGGCACCGCCAGCAACAAACCCAAGGCGCCAAAGGCTAATGTCACCAGCAGTTGAAAGATCATCAACGCGCCGGGGGGAATTTTCAACTCCGCTTTGACAATCGACGGCGTGATCACATTGCTCTCCGTAAATTGAATGAGCAGATAGACGGGTACATAGATCACAAGCTGCGCAGGGTCACTGGCAAGCGTAAAAATGAAGATCGGAATCAGTGGTAAAAAAGCACCAATATTGGGAATAAAGGTGGCGATGCCGGCAAATACGGCGACCACAATGGCATTCGGCATGCCCAGCAATAACCCCAAAATCAGCCAGACCAGCCCCATCGTAATACTGATCGAGAGCAGCAGCGCCGAGATCCAGAGACTGAGTGTGCGGTAGAGTTCATTCCATATCTCGGTGGCGCGCTGGTGGTAATGGCGCGGCACCAAATAGAGCGAAGCCTTGATATAGCTTTGCGGATCAACCAGAAAGAAAATAGCAATAAAGAGCACAAAAATCAGGTTTACCACCACCGCTACCACCGTGCCAACCCCGCCGAGCAAACTGGGCGCCAACGCCAGACTGGCGTCAATAAATTGTTGCAAAACTTCCTGGGCGCGCGTCGAGTCGATCAAGGCTGAGTCTAGATTGAACGCCGGCGCGGGCAGGGCCGCGCTTAGAAATTCACTGCGCTCGCGCAGGTTGGCATAGACGGTCACCAACGAACTGATGGCCGGCCGAATTGTGCTCAGTAGCTCGATCACTCCAGTGAGCAGGCGCGGCACCACAAGGAAAAACAAGAGCATTACAACTAAACCCACGTCTACGGTAGCGACAGCAATCGCCCACCCGCGCCGCAAGCCACGCCGTTGCAACCAGCCAGCAGGGATACTCAGCGCGACGGCAATCAAGGCCGCCGCGAAACCGAAGATCAGGGTCGAGCGCGCGGTCCAAATGCCCAAACACAAGAGGACAACCGCCAAGACGGCCAGGAAACGTTTGAAGAACTCGTTAAATGTCATTGTCGCATCCCCATCAATATTACCTCTTCAATCGTCTGTAAAATCGCCGCGGCAAGGCGCGCTTGCGCCATCACCCTCAATTTGCGTTGGCGGAAAAATCAAAATCCTTGATCTGGCGATAATCCGTCAATTCAACTGTATCGGGATGCCGATCCAGATACTGAGCCAGGATTTCATTTTCATAGGCTGCCCAATCGGGCGGCATCCGCCGGTCTTCGGGTGTGCCAAAATTTTCGACCAAGGCGGCTTCGCTGGCAAAAATCCAAAGCACCGCATAGCGCTTTGCCCGCACGCCGCGTAAACCATACAAATGATGGGCCGCAAGCAACCCTGGAACTTTCATCCTGGCAATCGCTGCTGCCACCGCCTGTTCATACTGGGCAGCATCCACACCCGGCTTTAGTTCATGTTCATGGATAGCATAGATCATGGGATACCTCCTATCAAGAAATTTGCTTTATGCCGGATCGACGCTTTATCACCAATAAAGCGGCACGTAGGTGCTCAAACCGCTTGCTGGGGCGCGGATAAATGCGCATTAAATCCGCGTCTCCCCCAATTTACACTGTTGGTTCAGTTTTCGTTACCCACAGCTTCGTTAAACAGCGCTAACAAGGTCGCCAGGATGATCTGTTGCTGCTCGATGCGCGCGATCGTCGCCGCTTGATCGCCGAGTTGAAAGCCGTACCAGCCAAACTGAGCGTGATTGCCGCCTTCGATCCGAATCATCCGTGCGTCTGGTGGTAGATAACGGCGATTCGCTAGCACTTCGGCTTCACTTGCCAGCCCATCACGTGTAGCATAATACGTAACTTTTAATCCAAGAGCGATGCAATGTCAAGCATGCGGGCAGAGTGGTGACTATCTGGGCTAAAGCTGACCCTAATGGTCAGCCTTTTGTTATGGTTATTTATAGGATTACCGTGGTATAATAATCGCGTATGAGCAGCCATGGACAGAGCAACGCCCAAATGGATCGGGATCCGCAAACCGAATATCGCAAGCTACCGGCGGTGGATGTGCTACTGCGCGAGCCAATGGTCGCGCTCTTTGTCGGCCAATATGGTAAGGAGCCGGTGTTGGCTGCGCTGCGCACCCTGCTGGCTACAGCGCGCCAACTGATCGGGGCTGGGCAACCGGCGCCTGAATTAAGCCAGTGGGCGCCTTGGCTGGAAAATCAATTGGCCCAGGCTGCGTTACCTTCTTTGCGTCCGCTGATCAATGCCACCGGTGTGATTGTACATACCAATTTGGGCCGCGCGCCCCTCAGTGATGCCGCGCGCCAGGCGGTTGATGCCGTGGCGCGTGGCTATAGCAATTTAGAATATAACCTGGCCCAGGGTGAACGAGGCAGTCGTCATGACCACGCCGGTCGTCTGCTGTGCGAATTGACCGGTGCTGAAGATGCCTTGGTCGTTAACAATAACGCAGCCGCGATCTTTTTGGTCTTGGCCGGGCTTTGTCAAGGGGCCGAAGTTCTGCTCAGCCGTGGCCAACTGGTTGAGATCGGTGGCGGTTTTCGGATCCCAGACGTGCTGCGCCAAAGTGGCGCGCGCCTGGTAGAAGTGGGCACCACCAACCGTACCCATTTGCGCGATTTTGCCGACGCGATCACACCGGCTACCGCGGCGATTATGCGCGTGCATAGCAGTAATTTTCGTCAGATTGGTTTTGTCACCATGCCAGAGTTGGCAGAGATCGCCGAGCTTGTGGGGCGCCACCGTCAAGCGTCTGAAACAAGCAGTAGCCAGCTCATTTTGATTGATGACTTGGGCAGCGGCACCTTTTTGGATACCAGCGTCTATGGCCTGGCCCGTGAACCGATGGTGCAGCAAAGTGTCGCCGCTGGCGCTGATATTATTACCTTCAGCGGTGATAAACTGCTGGGTGGTCCCCAAGCTGGACTAATTGTGGGGCGCAAGGCGTTGATCGAGCGCTTGCGGCGACATCCCATGGCGCGCGCTTTGCGTGTCGACAAAATGACGTTGGCGGCGCTGGATGCCACCCTGCGCACCTATCAACGCGGGCGCGCCGAGGCAGAAATCCCAGTTTGGCAGATGATCAGCACTCCGCTCGCGACCTTGCGCGCGCGAGTAGAACATTGGCAGGCTGTGTTGGCAGCTCAGGGCATTGCATCCGCCGCACGGAGTGGTGAAAGCGCGGTGGGGGGTGGTAGCCTGCCCGGTGAAACCTTGCCCACCGTCTTGTTGGCCCTGGCAAGCAGTCAGCCCGATGCGGACGCCGCCCGTTTGCGCAACGGCGCCCCACCCGTCATCTGTCGCATTCAGCAAGATCAACTCTTGTTTGATCCGCGCACGGTGCTGCCAGCCGAAGAAGCGCGTTTGTTGGCTGCAATTGGGTTGGTGATGGCGCATGGTGAGTGAACGAAACGCGCCTGCCGCGGGCAGCGCATCAGCCTCGCTCATTTTTTTAAAGCTCGGCGGCTCTTTGATTACGGATAAACGCCAGCCGGAATTGCCGCGCCTGGATGTCATCCAGCGGCTGGTGGATGAGATTGCTACGGCGCGCCGCTATAATCCCGCGCTGCGTCTGGTGATTGGACATGGTTCGGGCAGTTTTGGTCATGTCCATGCTCGACGTCATGGCATTCGGACGGGTGTACACAGCGCAGCAGCATGGGCTGGTTTTGCGGCTACCGCCGACGCAGCCGCCCGCCTTAATCGTTTGGTAACGGCGGCTTTGTTGGCCGCCGGCGTGCCGGCTTGGTCGATCCAACCTAGCGCCGCCCTGCGCTGTGTGGATGGTCGGGTCGTCGAGGGTCCGCTGGTGGCGGTGCAGGGCGCATTGGCGCATGGCCTGGTGCCGCTGGTCTATGGTGATGTGGCATTGGATGATGTGCGCGGTGGCACAATTGCCAGCACTGAGGAGATTTTTGAATGGTTGGCTGCCCATCTGCATCCGCAGCGTTTGATATTGGCGGGGGAAGTAGATGGCATCTATACCGCCGATCCGCAATTGGACCCGACGGCGACGCGCATTGCCGAAGTTACACCTGCGACATTGCAGGCGATCCAGGCTGGCTTGGGCGGCAGTTATGGCGTGGATGTTACCGGCGGGATGGCGGCTAAGGTCGCACAGGCGGTTGGCATGGTCACCGCTCATCCTGGCCTAGATGTGCTGATTTGCAGCGGGTTGGCGGCCGATCATCTGCTCCAGGCGCTGAATAGCTTAGATAACGATTTGAATAACGTAACCGCTAATCAGATTGGAACACGCATCTATGGAGCTTGATTACAAACAAAGCAAGGTTAAGCGCGTACACTCAGCGTACGCGTAACAAACTTGCTTCTAGTACACTTGGGCGTAAGTAAGACAGTGAATCAGTAGGACAGTAGAACAGTGTTTGTACTGTCTCACTGTCCTACTGATTCACTACTGATTCACTACTGATTCACTACTGATTCACCGGAGAATAGTATGGTTATTTCC
>JBBRVA010000531.1:0-5977 GCA_038247295.1 Caldilineales bacterium
ACGAATTTGAAGGCGATTATGGTGTTGTCTATGCCATGAACATCACGCCGGATCCGGACACTGGTATCGGCACTTGGACAGTGGAGCAAATCGCTGCTGCACTGCTCACTGGTGTTGATAACGAAGGCGAACAAATTCATCCCGTTATGCCTTACATGCGCCTGAGTGCGCTTTCGCAACAAGAAGCGCTTGATATCGGCGCTTATTTGCTTTCGCTGGACCCAGTTGCAAATGAAGTGCCGGCGCGCGAACTCACCGAAGATCCGGCGCCGTTTACACCAGCCAGCGCGCCGCTTGCCGAACCCCAGACCGATCCAGTGGCGCGGGGCGAACAATTGGTGACCGTTACTAATTGCGCCGGTTGCCATAGCCCCAAGAACGAAGATGGTAGCCCGATGGCCGATATGATGTTGGCCGGCGCACCGTTGCGCGATGAATTCGCTTCTAATATTACGCCAGACGAAAAAACGGGGATTGGCGCATGGAGTGAGGAAGAGATTGCTCACTTTATGGTCACAGGTATGGAGCCTAGCGGTGAACAGGTCGAAGGCGCCATGGCGCAGCAGATCGAACGTCGTTTCAGCAAGCTGACCGAGGAAGATGCCGCTGCGATTGCTGCTTTCCTGAAGACCATTCCGGCCGTCAGCAATGCTGCGCCGTAATTGGTATAGCAAGCAATTGTGCAAGTTCGTACTGGTTAGCTAGCGTCGTCCGAACTACCAACTAGAGAATAAGCAGACCCCACGCCCTAGGGCGTGGGGTCTGCTTATTCCTGGTAATTTAGGTAAGTGGGCGCAGTGGATTCAGGCTGTTCCAAAATTTAAAAGTTGAGCCGGCGTATGATGTGTGCTGTCAGTCTCCCTCTGCAACTCGCTCCATGTACAGCATCAAATCTGCTCCCTATTCTTCTGGTGCGCCGGCTTCGATCCAAGCAACAATCGTCTCGATTTCGCTGTCAGATAAAGGATCGCCCCGTTTGGGCATTTCGCCGCTGACGACCAGCTCCACCAGGTAGCTGTTGTCTGGGTCACCTGGCTCGATCACCGGTCCATTTTGCGATCCATTGATGGCGGAACGATAGCTGGTCAACTTTAGCCCTTCCTCTGGCTCCTCGTCACCATGACACTCCGCACAGTGTTGCTCGAAAATCGGTAACACGTGTTTCTCGTAGTTGACGTTGGTCAGATCAATCGTGGCTGAATCGGTCGTCGTTGGCGTATCGGACGCATCAATGGCTGTCTCGGTGGCCGTCGAGATCGGCGTCGTTGCTGTCACTTCATCGGTTGCCGATAGGGTGGACGAAGCTTCAACCGGCGCCGCGACTGGTGTTGATCCTTCATCATTCTGTGCACCAGCCGCGATCCAGGCGATAATCGTATCAATCTCGGTCTGGGTTAGATCTGCGCCCCGTTTGGGCATCTGGCCGGTCACGATCATCTCGACCAGGTAGCTGGTGTCGGGATCACCCGGCTTGACAACTGCACCGTAAAAAGAACCCGCCATAACGTTCTCGTAGCTGGTTAACTTCAACCCTTCCTCAGGGTCTTCGTCACCGTGACATTTGGTACAGTACTGTTCGAAAATGGGCAATACATCATGTTGAAAACTGACATTGGTCAGATCAACGGTGGATGTGATCGGTGTTTGCGCTGTTACTGTCGAGGTTGCCGATTCGGAAATGGCCGGAGAAGCTTCTGCCGTTGCTGTGCCCACTTCTGGTGCACCCGCCTCGATCCAGGTGATGATCGTCTCGATTTCGCCGTCGGATAACCGATCCCCCCGTTTGGGCATCTCGCCACTGACGACCAAATCGACCAGATAGCTGCCGTCTGGATCGCCCGGTTCGATGACCTGCCCATTCTGCGAGCCGTTGATGGCAGATCGATAGGTAGTCAGCTTCAGCCCTTCTTCCTGGTCTTCGTCGCCGTGGCATTCCGAACAATGCTGTTGGAAAATCGGCAACACATTATCTTGATAGTTGACGTTGGTCAGGTCAACTGCTGGCGCATCCGCACTGTCTGCCGCGACGTCAGTTGCCGCTGACGCCGCGGCGCCCACCGGCAGACCACTTTCAGCAAGCAGGGCAATCGCGCGCGTAATCGGAATACGCGCAATACCCGCTTCCTGATCCACCCAACCGTAGCCATTGAGCTGGGTGATTTGCTGTTGTTGCCGTTCGGCCAGTTGTTGTGGCGATGTGTTATCCTCGATTGGTAAAGGCACGGCCGCGGTTGGCACGGTCAACCGGTTGAGCAAACGTGGCCCGCCAATCGCAACGGCCGCTCCCAAACCAACTAAGAGAATCACAAAGGTAATCGTACACCCCAGACCGCTGCGTTTTGCTTTAGGCCGTTGATTAGACGGGGGCGAGTTTGTCGTGTTGTTCATGTCCATCTCCTAAAAGGGGTTCGTGGCGCGGCAAGGGATGTTTGCCTGTCCACTGCTGGATGAAGACCAGGGTCCAGCCCCCGCCAATTGCGATCAAAAGCACTAGATCAAGCCAGTGCAAATGAATACCTTCTGGGTAAAACGCCGGCATGATCAGCCAAAACAGATCAACGACGCGCGCAACAAGAATCAACACCGCCAAGGCAGTGAGCAAACGTGCTTTACGTTTTAGTTGGCGCGACAAAAGCAGGAAAAAAGGTAACACAAAGTGAAAGGTAATCAAAAAGAGGCCGACGTTGAGCCACCCACCTTGGCTACGATGATAATACCAGATCGCTTCTTCGGGAATATCGGCTGACCAGATGATCAGAAATTGCGAAAAAGCGAAATAGGCCCAAATCATCACAAAGCCCAGCAGAAAATTACCCAGATCATTAAAAGAGCCGATCCACGCTGGGCTGGCTGCATTATCCTTGGCGATAAAGCGCAACCCGATGATACCCAGCGCCAACGCCGCCAATCCCTGACCGGCAATAAACGAAAGCCCATAGATCGAAGAAAACCACTCCGGTTCCAGCGACATCATCCAGTCGTAGGCCGCAAACGTTGCCGTTAGCATGAAAAGAATCATGCCGATCGCGCTCAAACGGCGCATCCGTACCGCAAGCTGTGGATCACCCGTGCGATCCTGCTCTAGTGACCAGTGATTGAAGAGGAACGCCAGCGTGCTCCAGACGACAAAATAGAGTGCGCTGCGCCCCAGGAAAAAAGGGATATTCAACCAGCCGGTTTTCTGCTGCAAAAGTTCGCTCTGCTGTACATGCTCGGCATTCGCCCACGGATAGAGCGTGGTCAGGCCCAAGAGCAGCGGTAGAAACAAGAGTGCCATCCATGGCAGTGTCATCGCGCCGGTTTCCATCAAACGGCGGATCATCGCACTCCAGCGCCCGCCCACCAGGTGGTGCAGCATCAGCAGCCCTAGACAGCCCAGCCCAATTTCTAGCCAGAAAAGGTAGGCTAGCAGATAGGCGCGCCAGAATTGTTCTAGGTTTAGAAATGCGCCCAGCAGTGCCAATGCCAGACCCACCAGGCCAACAAGCAAGGCCGGCCGCTGCCAGTGCGTAAGTGACGCTGCGGGCATGCTGTTCTCGTCTCCTGTTGATGAGGCTACCCCGGGGTTGATTGGCTTCATGGTGTGATCGGTTCCGTTTGATCCAAGCTTGGCGCTACATCGGGCGGTACTTGTGATGCGTCGGCGTTTTGGCTCAATTGAAGCGCACGAATATAGGCCACAATCGCCCAGCGGTCAGCCGGGTCAATGCGGGCGGCATAGCTGGGCATGATGCGCGTGCCATTGGTGATAATCGTAAAGTAGTAACCGGCTGGTTCGTCGCGCAGACCTGGATCGTGAAATGAGGTTGGCACACGCATCCCATATTCGGTAATAATGCCGTGGCCGTCGCCCACCGTGTTATGACAAGGCGCACAGAAAATATCGTAGCGTTCTTGGCCCCGTTCTAGGATCTGCTGAGTGATGGTGAAGGGAAAGGTTGTGGCAAATTGATCGTTGACCCGCCCTGTATAGAGATGTTCGTCGAGCTGAAGCTGCCCACGCGCCACGGTGTCGGCGACGCGCGGCCGTGCCGATGCCCCATCGGCAAAGAAGGTGCTCTCCTCCAGCGGCTCATAGCGCGGTTGGTCGCGCATATCGAGCCGGCAACTGGCCGTCAATCCTAAACAGAAAAATAAGCCAATCAAAGTGAATCGTCGAAACTTGGTAAGTATGGGCATGTCCTGGCTTATCCTCAACCAATCTGCTTTTCGTAAAACAGGCTAAGCGGGTCTGCTTTGTAGGCGCCAAAGGGCGGAACCTGCTGAAACCCCATCCGTTCGTACAAGCCGATCGCTTCCGTCTGATAAATTCCCGTTTCCAACCGTAACACGGCCACGCCGTGTTGGCGGGCATAGTCGGCCAAATGGTTTAGCATGAGCTTACTCAAACCCAAGCCACGAAACTGGGGTCGGATGTACATTCGCTTGACTTCCCCATACACTTCTCCAGACTCTGGGCCAAAGAGCTTAACGCCGCCACAGCCGGCAGCCACCCCATCTTGCCGCAAGACGAAAAAGGCGACGGCTTCGGCAATCAGTCTATCGACACTAAAACCGTGCCGGCTGGCGGCTGGATACTGCGGAGCAAGATAGTCCTCCAACTCTGCAATGAGCATCATTGCGTCGGCGGTATCAGGACGTTCTGGCGTAATTATTGTGGACATAGTGTACCTGTACGTTTGGTTCGAACTGTACACCGATTTTTCAAATCGGTATCCGCTGATTTGAAAAATCGGTGTACAGTTCGCCATCAGCCTTCCCAGAAGGTGTTTAAAGAAGTCTACTTTTCAACCGCCACTACTTCCGCTGGACCCAGTCCTTCCAAGAACTGGCGAGTCTGCACCAGATCGAATTTGGGATCCTTTGCTTCGATGCACAAAAAGAAACGATCTTGCGAGGCCAGCTTGAAGCGTGGCGCGTTAAAAACCGAATGATAGAGTTGCGGCAATTTATTCAAAAGCAACATGCCCAGTACCGCCGTGCCAGCCGCAAACAGGATGGTCATTTCAAAGGTGATAATGATAAAGGAAGGCCAGCTATTGAGCGGGCGCCCACCGATATTCCAAGGGTAATCGATCACTGCGGCGTAGTATTGTAAACCAAAGCCAACCAGCGCGCCGGTGATGCCGCCAATCAGTACGAGCCAGGGTAGCCGACTGGGGCGCAGCCCAATCGCCGCCGGCAGCTCCGCAATTGGGAAAGGGCTGTAGGCCGAAAGTTTGCGATAGCCGGCTTGATAAGTGGCCCGTGCCTGTTCTAGCAGCACGTCTCCATCCTCAAATTCGGCGATCAGCCCGTAGAGCGGCGCATCCGTCGCGATCGGTTCGGCGGCGGCCGTTTTGGCGGCGGTGATCCGTGCCGGCGCCGGTTTCCCCACGCCGGCATGTTTTTTCGTTTCCGCCAGCAGATGGCGCATCTCAAAGATCGAGATCATCGGCAAGACGCGGATAAAGAGAAAGATCAGGGTTAAGAAGAGGCCAATCGTGCCGATAAAGGTCGCCCAATCCCAGATCGTACCAGCGTATAGACCCCAGGAAGAGGGCAGAAAATCGCGGTGCAGGCTCACGACAATGATCACGTAGCGCTCAAGCCACATCCCCACGTTAACAATGATGGCGACGACGAAGAGTAGCACCGGATTTGAGCGCACCCGATTAAACCAGAGCGCTTGCGGCGTCAGCACGTTACAGAACATCAGCGCCCAGAAGGCCCACCAGTAGGGACCAAACGAACGGTTAAAGAGCCAGAAGCGTTCGGCGGGATTGCCCGAATACCAAGCCGTAAAGCCTTCGGTTAGATAGCCATAGACGACAAACAGACCCGTAGCCAACATCACTTTGGCCATATTGTCTAAATGCTGCATGGTAATAAAATCTTCAAAATGATAAATCTTGCGCAGCGGAATTAGCAGCGTCATCACCATTGCAAAGCCAGAAAAGATCGCACCGGCCACGAAGTAAGGCGGAAAAACAGTCGA
>JBBRVA010000532.1:0-5969 GCA_038247295.1 Caldilineales bacterium
ACCTTCCATGGCGAAACGAAAATGTCCTATTCCGCGTTCAGACCAATCAATTAGCCTGACTTGGCAAGCTGCGCATATCCGTCATCGTTTTTCAGATTTCTCAGTTCGAAGATACAAAGGCGAAATCGTTTGGGGTGGGGGTTTACAACCAAATCTGACATCGCCTATATATCAGATTGAGATTCGATATCGGTTGAGGGAAGTACCGAAGGTGAGGGTTATCGCACCACCTTTAGCACCGAAAGCACCACACCTTTACAGCAATGGCACTCTTTGTCTTTATTGGCCGAAAGAGTGGCGATGGCGACAGGATCAACTGATCGCTGACACAATTATCCCATGGGCCGCAACGTGGTTATACTACTATGAATTGTGGTTAGATACAGACAAATGGCTCGGCCCTTCATCACATGACAGGCAGGATTGAGTGAAAATATATGCCAACCCGTCTCGACACGAATTTCGCGCGCTTGTCTAACTCAGACGAATTTGAATCAATGATTCGCGATATTTGTGCTTTTGAATGGCAAGACCCCTATACCGAGAAAAATGGACGCAGCGGCCAGAAGCAGTTTGGCGTTGACATATATGGGCGTCCAATTGGCGCTGATGGCAAATATCGGGCGGCTCAGTGCAAGCTTAGAACGACAGATAAGCAACTTTCGCAGCAAGAAATTGAGGTAGAGGTTAAGGAAGCTCGAAAGTTCCCGCATGATTTGGACACTTTAATCATCGTTACAGACTTGCCACGTGATACCCATACTCAGATTACAGTGAACCAAATTAGCCAAGCTGAGATCAGGCTTAATGGACGCCGAGTTGTTATCTGGTTTTGGGACGATGTCATAGAGAGATTAGCCGCCTATCCTAGACTGATCGTAAAATATTACCGCGACTACTTTGCTGCACTAACTGCCCTTCCCATTGTTGAACGTCTGATCGATACTCCGCTTCAGATTTTGAGCGTTAAACAATCTTCATTTGGCGAGCTAACACTTCTGGAACGGAGTCTACAATTTAGAGGATTGCGGATTTTGAAGCAGGAGCATCCCCGTGTGATCCTGGTAAATACCTCGCTGAATGATGTCTCACCGGATGGGATCGTTGCTCACTACAATACATCAAATGACCCCGGCCAAGTAGCCCTACAAAAATTTGCTGGCAATTTGCTGGTCAGTATGCAACGTGTTGATCAATTTTGCCCAATATTTGCAATATTACCACCTACTCTGGTAGATCAGTTCGTACAATCTATGGAATTACTGGGCGCTGATCCACATCGCATCCGTATCCTTAGTGACAATCAATCGGCTAGTGAAACAGTAAACTATATTTTACAGGCGGTGTTTGATTATGGATATACACGAAGAGGCGGATTGGCAACAGTTGATGTCACAGTTAGAACAGGTGATGGTAGACCGGCTTCTGCATTGTTAGATATAGATTGGCAATCGGCGCTGAGCATGAGCCAATTTCCAACACCAGAAGAATGGCAACGTACTTTTGTGCCGGCCATAACAGATGTCAGAAAGTTGCTACTGAACCGACGAGATAAAATCAAAATTCAATTCAATTGTAATCTATTTTTGCCAGCAGCCTTTGGGCTAGGGTTTCATTTCAACATCAGACTTGCGAAAATTGGCGTTTGGACACGCCGACCAAATGTGAACGATTTCAAACAGCAATTCTGGTTGTCTGATGGTAGCATGTCTGACGTTGTTTACAAACCTGAGTGGATAAGGCAAACAGACGGATGTAGCCGGTCAGCCATTGTTGAATTGACAACCTATACAAGCATTCACCAATCTGTTGTTAGATATGTGGAAAAACTTGACTTGTCCGCTGACGAATGGGTAGAGGTACATTTGAAAGTGGATGGGAAGTATATCGCCAATCTTGATGAAAGCCACGCTATTGCTTATGCCAGTCAAATAGGCAGGCTTATTCGTCATTTAAATGAGCGCGGTGTCACCGATACTCATCTCTTTGCTCGTATTCCTTCCCCCCTAGCTGTCTTAATTGGGCAAAGGTTACTCGCATGTGGGCGTATACACCTATATTGGTTTGATGATCCAACATATCGCTTCGCATTCACCTTGATCTGAGAAAACATCTTCAACTGAATGTTTGTGTACAGCCTGCTCTGACCGTTCAGTTTGTATCAGGTCTACAGATCACCGACTATTTCCTGTGGGCGGTGCAACGCTTGTATGAAAAAGCCGATGACCGCTATGTGGAATATCTCCACGCATCCATCCATTACGTTCATGATATCGATGATATATCTGAGAACTGTACAGGGACGCGCTATACAAAAAAAAGACCGCTTACAAAAGCGGCCTTGCAGAATAGAATATCAAATGACTGACGCTGTGATTCACCATTTTGTTAGGGATATAGGATTATCTGGTTGAAACCAGACAATCACACGGCTTGAAGCCGAATTTCGTCCCTAAGCAGTTGCATCATAAATGATTTTCATCAGTTTGTCAATAGATAAAAATTTCAACATTAACGTGATTAGGGAACCGACTGCGCACGTATTCATATAAAGCTTGGCGCTATCCACTGAGCAGACGGGGCCTATGCAACGATTTGGTGAAAAACTACGCACCTTGCGCGAGCGGCGGGGTTTGAGCATCCGCCAACTGGCGGCGCAGCTTGATATTCATTCGCACAGCCATATTGTGAACTTGGAAGCTGGACGCAAACAGCCTTCGGTTGATTTAATTTTGAAGGTTGGTGAATTGTTCCAAGTTTCGCCCAATCAACTCATGCTTGATGATCAAGAAGTGGACTGAGCACCGCTTCGCTATGCCATCGCCCCAAAATAAAACGTATCACTCCCCGGATCAACCGCAAAGCGCATGCGTTCCAGGCAGCCACCCAGGCCGATGAAAGAGGGCAAATCGCCCCAGCTTTCTTCCCATTCGGCATCAGGGATGAAAACGGTGGCATCTACCGCAAGGGCGTCGCCCTGCTCTGCCACCAGTTGCATGGTTAATCGGTAAAGATAGCCACTGACCCAGGCACCGCGTAGCAAAATCGTCTGGCGCTCAAGCGCTACCCAGTGATCCAGTGGAAAATAACGAGCAACGCTTGGAGCGCAAACAACGTAAGGTGAACCTGTATCTAAGATGGCAGTCGTCGGCACATTTTCAATTTCGATAGGTAGCAAGATGCGCAATGTGGTTTCCCCGGTTGTGGCAGGCTGGTACAAGTAATCGATAGCGCCTGTCGCAAACGGTTCGCCATTGGCGAAAGCTAAAAGTGTTACCATATTGGTGTTACCAGGATGCCTTTCCCTCTGATTTCTCCCACCTGATCAACCAGCCCGTCTAACGAATCCGCAGCACCTAAGAGCTCACCATTGCGCAAGGCGACCCAATGTCCTCGATACGCATCCCAATGGGTCTTTAGCCAGGCGCGATCAGCTTTCCAGGTTGTATTGGTTTTCCCTTTAACAACCGTCACCTTGGGCGGTGCCAGGATATACGCCATCTTCTGCAATTCGGCATGATCCGAGTAACGTTCAGCGCCCTCGGCAGCCAGGTTACGGGCAGCCACAAAAGCGCCGGCCATCAATGCCAATTGCACAGCGCGCACAAAGTCCTCTGCGGGGCGCGCAGCCCAATCAATTGCTTTCCGGGCAGTCAGGAAGGCAAGCTCGTCTTTGGCTTCAGCAGCCGCTTGCAGCGCTGCCATGCCGTCATCTGTCACCTTTTCTTGGGGAGATTCTACTGGACGCGTTTTTGTGATCATTGCCACGTACTCCACCCTACCTCAATCTGATTGTTCGTTATTTGTTAACCTCAGTCTAATGCAGACTCTACGGCACCGTCCACAGTATAACATAGTTCAGGCAAAGGCAGCGCCCGTATGCAAGTATAACTGACGTGCTAACATTTTCAATTTCAATGTGAAGAATGAGCCTCGGCAGAATCTCCTGCTCGGTGGCTGGATGGTAAATGTATGTGGCGGCGCCCGTAGCAAATGGCTCTCCATTTAAAAGGGTCAGGAATGCTACCATATGGGTGTGACCAATATTCCTGTGTTTTTGATTTCGCCTACTTGCTCTACTAATCCATCAAGCGAATCAGCGACTGCCAGCAACTGCCCTTTGCAGAGAGCCACCCAACGCCCACGGTATTCATCCCAGTGAGTCTTCAACCACGCTTGATCTGCTTTGATGCCAGGATGGGAACCACCCTTACCGACTGTCACCTTGGGCGGTGCCAGGATATAGGCCATCTTTTGCAGTTCAGCATGACCGGGATAGCGCGCCGCTCCTGCCATTGCCAGATCATGCGCGATCGAATGCGCGCCAACCCGTAACGCCCAACGCACCGCCTGGGCAAAATCCTCAGCAGATCGAGTATGCCAAGCCATTTCTTTGTAAGCCTTCACGAAGGCCGAGACATCATGCGGGTCAGAAATTTCCGCGGCTGCGGCCAGCCGCGCCATCGCCTCATCCTCCGTCAGTTTGTCCTCTACATCGGTTGACCATGTCTTGCTCATCGTTGTCATGGTGATTACCTCCTTGAAGCCCTGCCCAACAGGAAATTTATCGAGATCTGGTGGCATTTGTACACGATTGATTGGGCTTGTGCTTTGTATTCTAGCACAGATGCGCCAGCTAGCGGCAAACTTATAGATAAAAGCCTTTTTCTCTGGGTTACGATCTGTGTATAATGAATCGTGCATTTGCTTACCTTTTTGTCTCCCCTCCCAATTCTCACGATCAAAGGAAACGAGAAGAATTTATGCTTACTATCACCGTCAACACGCCCACACCGCCCCCAGCCTGGGCACTTTTAGAGCGTGAATTACTGCGTGCGCAAACAGCCGGGATCCAAGAATACTTCGATCATTACTTTGATGAGCGCGGCTATCTCCTGTGCATTCCACGCTGGGGCGGCAACGATGGCCCAGATGACGCGGCCGAAAACTTTCTCAACTGGACCCTTCTACATGCCTTGGGCGCGCCGGATATTGTGCTGCAACTCTACAAGCGCGCCTGGGAAGGTCATCTGCGCCAATATACCGAAGCAAAAACGGTCGAAGTGCCCTTGGCGCGCGAAGGCATGTATTACAAAGAGTTTCCCGTTATGTTCGATTGGTTCCACAACAGCGAGGGTTTCTCGGCCTTCTATCTGCAAGGTTTGTCCGACCCGTACGATCGCCTCTTTCAGCAGCGCACACGGCGCTATGCCGGCTTCTATATGAACGAAGATCCGCAAGCACCCAACTATGATCCCGAACATAAGCTGATCCGCAGCACCTTCAACGGCAGCCGCGGGCCGCTGTTACGCAAAGCCACTGGTCAAGATTGGGCGGGCGATCCGATTGAAGTGGAGGGACGCTTTTCTCCCCTGCACGGTGAGCGCACCTATGCCGAGATGATCGCCCACTTTCAAGATTACACCGACGTGGTCGGTGATAACCCGATGAACCTCTGCACGACGACGCTGGCGCTGAATGCCTACATGCTGGCGCACGAAACCAAATACCGCGATTGGGCGATCGAGTACACCAATGCCTGGGTCGAACGCACGCAAGCCAATGGCGGCATGATTCCAACCAACATCGGGCTGGATGGCACGATTGGCGGCGAGACCGACGGCAAGTGGTGGGGCGGCATCTATGGCTGGGGCTTCACGGTGATCGTACCGCAGACCGGCAAACCGGCCCATCGCACCTATGCCCATGTACGCGCCTTCTGGGGCTTTGGCAACGCCTTGATCTTTACGGGCGATCAACGTTATGTGGACACTTGGCGCGGCGTGCTCGACTATATCAACGCCAACGCACGCGCGATCGATGGCAAAATGATGTGGCCGCACTCGTATGGCGACTACTTTGGCGAACCTGACTGGTATAACTTCCAGACCCACCCGTTCGATTCCGGCGCGCTCGAAGTCTACTACTGGTCGATGGACCCGGCGGATCGACGCTGGGTGCAGCCCGAT
>JBBRVA010000533.1:0-5957 GCA_038247295.1 Caldilineales bacterium
ACGAGACGGCGCCAAAGCGCAGGCAGATCGAAGAGAGCTTGTGCGTGTGCGAATAGTAGCGCGCCACCGCTTCGCCCCAACATTTGGTCGCGCCATAAAGGTTGATTGGATAGACGGGCATATTAGTATGCACCTGCACATCGGGCGGATAGCCGAGGACGGCGTTGATGCTACTGGCAAAAATAATACGGCGGCAACCGGCGCGATGAGCGGCTTCAAAAGCATTGTAGAGACCAATAATGTTGTTGGGCAATAAACTTTCCCAAGGCGCTTCCATGCTGGGATCGGCACCCAGGTGGACAACCGTATCGATCCCTTGGCAGAGCGTTTGCAAGGTTTCGAATTCGGTCAAATTGGCCTGCGTGAAGGGCAAACCAAAGGTCTCTTGGGGAATCTGGATATCGGTCAAGACCAGATCATATTGTTCTTTCCACTGCTTGGTTAGAAAAGAACCGATGCGACCAGCGGCGCCAGTAATGAGAATCTTTCGTTTCACAGGTCTAGTTCCTTTTGTTGGCAATGTGTTTACGAAGATGACAAGATGACAGGATGACAGGATGACAAGATGACAGAGGGACCCATGATGTCATCTTATCATCCCGTCAATTCCCTACCAATCCACCGCCGCCCCATCGTCGGGGTGGAACGCCTGTGGATTCTTCCAGTCGTGGCCGATCTTGTCCGCCATCGCTTCTTCATCCAGCTCAATGCCCAGGCCCGGCCCAGTGGGCAATTCCAGATAGCCATCCTTGAAGACAAATGGATTTTTGAGATAGCCCGCCCCAAAAGTGGTGTGCTCTTGGGCCAGGAAGTTGGGGATCGACGCATCGAGATGCAAACCGGCGGCCAAGGAGATCGGCCCCAGTGGGCAGTGGGGCGCAACGCCGGCGTAATAGGCTTCCGCCATGCCCGCGATCAGGCGCGCCTCGAAGATGCCGCCACAGTGCGAGATGTCTGGTTGCAAAATCGACGCCGCTCGTTTCTCCAAAATCTCGCGGAAGCCCCATTTGGTGAAGATGCGCTCACCGGTCGCAATCGGGATGTGGGTCTTGCGCGCCAGATCCGCCAAGATGTCGACGTTCTGGCACTGCACCGGCTCCTCGATAAAAAGGGGCTGGTAGGGTTCCAACGCCTTGATCAACAGGCCGGCGGTTTGCGGGCTGACTGCGCCGTGAAAATCAATCGCGATGTCGACTTCTTTGCCAACCGCTTCGCGCAAAGCGGCGAAACGCTCGGTGACACGCTCGACAAAACCGGGCGTCTCGATCAAGCGGGCAGGGCGGCCACCGGAAACGCCCGTTTTCAGGGCCAGAAAGCCCAGACCTACGGCATCTTTAGCGCGCTGCACGGCTTCTTCGGTCGTGCCACCGCCGATGCCCTTATAGACCTTGATGCGGTCGCGCAAAGGGCCGCCCAGTAGCTTATAGACAGGTAAACCTGCCGCCTTGCCAGCCAGATCCCACAGCGCATGTTCGATGCCAGAAAGCGCACTCGTGAGGATAGGGCCACCGCGGTAGAAGGCATGTTTGTAAATCGCCTGCCAGTGATGGACGACACGCGTCGGATCCTTGCCGATCAGATAATCTTCGGCTTCGGCCACGGCTTGTGCCACGGTCAACGCACGGCCTTCAAGAATCGGCTCACCTAGGCCAACCAGACCTTCGTCGGTATGAATTTTTAAGAAGAGCCAACGGGGCTTGACGAGAAAAGTTTCTAGTTTAGTGATTTTCATTGGTTATCTTTCGGTTTTGTTTGGATTATTTGACCCCAGTTTTAGCGATCAACGCTTCAATTTCGCGAATCAGCGTGGGTAAATTGGGTTGGGTGAAACTCATCTCTGACGCAGGTATCCTGTTATGCTTGATATCGGGCAGAATATGCTTGTGATGTGGATGTGTGCTGGTAAGCGCTGGATTATTTGGATGCGGCTGTGGGTCGTACCAAGCAAATTTATTCGAATTTTGCCATAGCTCATAGCCATAGAAATCAATCACGACTGATCTAGTATCAATCGACAATTGTTCCACCATCGTGATCCGATAGCCATGCGTAAACCCAAGTTCTCCCTCTAAATATGCTGAGTGTAAACTCAAGCGAAAAACTACCAAAGTAGAACGTTGGATTGCACTATAATTTTGTTGCAGAGTGTAAATAAATTCCTCATAATCACGCAGCGACTGAAACGGGTTCACGGTGGGCCGTTCTTTCAATGACATTGGACAAAATTGGTGTTTGCTTGCGTAGTTCTTCGATTGCGTACCGGTACTGCTCGCGGCGCCGCAGCAATACTTTGTATGCACCAGCCCAGGCTGACCAGTCTAGCACCCAGTCGTCATTTGATGGTTCTTCACCATTCATAAACGATTCGTAGAAAGTTTCTGAGAGCACCCCATACTTGCGCTCAAAGATTTCACAGCGCTGGGTTAACGCGTGGATATCATCGATAATCTCTTGTAAAGTCATTGTATGTGTGGGCATATTCCTCATCTCCTAGCGCCACTTCAGGTTCATCTGTTATCATTGTAGATGAAACCCAGCAAACTCGCAAGCGTTTGACCACAACCGGGCCTTACGTATGCGACTCGCGATCGACGATAGACCCCGACTTGCCGACGAGGAAATCTAAATCAGCGCCCGTGTTCGCCTGCTGCACGTGGTTAATGTATAGGCGCACGTAGCCTCGATCCGCCCGCGGCGCGGGCGGACGCCAGGCGGTCCGTCGCTGCGCCAACTCATCATCCGGCACGTCGAGGTGCAGGCGTCGATTCGGCACATCCAGTTCAATCATGTCACCACTCTGCACCAGCGCCAACGTGCCACCAATCGCCGATTCCGGTGCGGTGTGGAGTACAACCGTGCCAAAAGCGGTGCCGCTCATCCGCCCATCGGAAATGCGCACGAGGTCGCGCACACCGCGTTCCAGCAACTTCTTGGGCAACCCCATATTGCCCACCTCTGGCATACCAGGGTAGCCACGGGGACCCACGCCCTTGAGCACCATCACCGAGTTTTCGTCAATCGGCAAATCAGGGTCGTCGATCCGGGCGTGATAATCCTCGATATCCTCAAAGACGACGGCCGGACCACGGTGCTGCATCAGGTGCGGTGACGCCGCCGAAGGCTTGATGATCGCGCCATCGGCACACAAATTGCCATGCAGTACGACAATGCCGGCCGCCGGCTGGACCGGTTCTGCGATGCTGGCAATCACTTCACGGTTGTAACAAACTGCACCGGCCGTGTTTTCGCCTTGACCCTTACCGGTAATCGTCATCGTGTCCAAGTGCAAATGATCCTTCAATTCTTGGATCACGACCGGCACCCCGCCCGCATAGTAGAAGTCTTCCATCAAGAATTCGCCGGAAGGCATCAGGTTGACCAACAGCGGCAGATGGCTGCCCAGGCGGTCGAAATCGGCCAGTTCCAGCGGTACACCCATGCGCCCAGCGATAGCCAACAGATGAATCACAAAATTGGTCGAGCCACCGACCGCGGCGTTGACCATGATCGCGTTCTCAAACGCTTCGCGCGTTAACACTTGCGAAAGGCGCAGATCTTCGCGCACCATGTCAACAATGCGGTTGCCGGCCAGGTGCGCCAACCGTTTGCGCCGCGCATCGGGCGCCGGGATCGCGGCGCCGCCGGGCAGGGTGAGCCCCAACGCCTCGACCATGCAAGCCATCGTCGCCGCCGTGCCCATCGTCATGCAGTTGCCATCGCTGCGCGACATACAGGCTTCGGCCTCCACGTATTCTTCCGGCGTCATCACCCCGGCGCGCAGATCGTCGTTGAACTTCCAGACATCGGTGCCCGATCCGATATCGCGACCACGGAACTTGCCGTTGAGCATCGCGCCGCCGGAGACGACAATTGTTGGCAGATCGACGCTGCACGCGCCCATGATTGTCGACGGCGTTGTCTTGTCGCAACCGGTCAAAAGTACAACCCCGTCCAGCGGGTTGGCGCGGATCGTCTCTTCGACATCCATGCTGGCCAGGTTGCGAAAGAGCATCGTCGTCGGCTTCATCAGCGCTTCGCCCAACGACATAACCGGGAATTCGAGCGGAAAACCGCCCGCTTCATAGACGCCGCGCTTGACCATCTCCGCCAGGATGCGGAAATGACCGTTACACGGGGTCAGTTCGGACCAGGTATTACAAATGCCGATCACGGGGCGATCTTTGTAGAGATGGTGTGGATAGCCCTGATTTTTTGTCCAACTGCGCGCCACAAAACCGCCGATGCTGGGGCTTTCGAACCAGCCGGCGCTGCGCAACTTACCTTCTTGCTCCATAATGTGCTCCTTTTTGGTTAGGGGGTGGGGTGTTTCTGCTTTTGATTGCTGTCTACTATAATGAAAAAGAGGATTCTGAGCAAGTGGAGAAAATAACCGCGGATGGGGGAGAACGCGGATTGTTGTCGGTCTCCCATCCGCGCTTCTATACCTGACTTACAAGGACAAAATGGCCATCCAAACCTTTGATGACTTACAGATGCTTTCCGAGCATTTTGACAGTGTGGTTTACACCGATACGCTCACCGGTGCCTTGCTGGTCGAAGACATTCGTCACAACGTCTGGCACCGTTACACCTGGACGCCAGGCAAGCGCGAGATCAAGTTTCGCGAGACAATCGCCGGCGGCGAGTTGCCGATCCTGCTGCAAGTCTATCCGAAGTTGTAGACAGTAGACAGTAAACGAAACAGCCGACTACCGTCTACTGTCTACCGTCTACTACCCAAAGCGCCCGCGATTGAGCACCCACCCCGGCCGGTCTCCACTCCACAAGAGATCCCACGACCCGGTGTAGCGCCGCACCCGTGTCCCACCACTGCCTGTGCGTTCTGTCGCCTCGATGGTGACCAACACGCGATTGGATCCGCTGGCGCCGGGCGCGACGGTGAAGGTGAAGTCGACCGTATTGGCGTACCCCGCTTCCCAGGCGGCAAACGGGTTCGCGGCCTGATAACTGTCGGAAAGCAACGCATAAGCCGCGGCAAAGTCACGTTCTTGCAACAGTTGGTAGAAATGGCGCACCGTCTCCACCTGCATCTCGGGGAACCCTTCTGTGCGCGAACTAACCAACACAAGCGTATTACCACTCAGTCGGTAGGTGTCGTACGAACGCCCGCTGGCGCAGCAATTTGGTTCCCAGCCATTGTAGAGCGCATTGCTCACCACCAGGCGATTGGCGGCGACGCTTACGCCCAATTTGTAGCCATCACCCCAGGCGATCAAGGTAGGCCGCGGCGTCGCGTAGCGGTAGACGATAAAGCCGATATTGCCCGCCGTGCCGCCAGAGAAGAGGGGCATGGCCACCTCTTCCCAACAGTCGCCATCAAAATCGCCATAGACGAGTTGGTCAAGATCAGGAATGCCACCTGTTCCGGTGGTCGAGGCAATGACGATGATGGTTTGGTCGTCACCAATCGTTTCGTGGGTAACGGCGGTTTCGGCCAGGAGGATCGCTGCCCAATCCAGTGTGCGAATCGCTTGGTTGGGTGTTGTGCAACCAGCCGTGATGGGCGGGATCGAGATAACGAGCGTGTAATCAACCGTGCCCGATGGAGTGGCCACGCAAATGATGTAATCACCATTGACCGGTAACACTTGCGAGAAGATGCGGCTTTCGTTTTCCAGGCGTTTCAGCGGCACACCACCATTGACGCTGCTATCGGCGGCGCGCACCAAAAAATTGGCTAGGTTGCCCGGCGAACTGATCTCCACCGTCATCGTCTGGTTGGCCTGCGCACCAAGCACATAACAGACTTGTTGCGGAAAAGTGACACTACCCCTTAACGTAGCCGAGGTGCCGCCAGCAGGAAAGCGCACGCGGATCGGCGCAGCGCCGCCATCTGCGGCTGGCACGCGCAAACGTTGCCCCACATTGATGCGGTCGCTATTTAGATTGTTGAGTTGCATCAAAACGGCCACTGTGGTGTTAAAACGATTGGCGAT
>JBBRVA010000534.1:0-5953 GCA_038247295.1 Caldilineales bacterium
GGTATGGGGACGTTTCGTGCATGGAAAGGGGATTAAAATCGAGCGCAGCCTCGCCGCGCCCCAACAAACTGACGATCGAGACACGACCATTCGGGCGCACGATCTCGACCGCGGTGCGATAGGCCGGCCAGGGGTTGGCGGTCAACACAACCAGATCAATGCCATTGCCGTCGCTAAACTCGTCTAATTTTGGTTGCAGATCAGGGTCATTGTAGAGCAGAGTAGCATGCGCACCCATACGCCGTGCCAGATCGAGCCGGAAGGCATCATTGCCAATCGCTACGACCCGCGCCCCAAACAGGGGGCCAACTGCCACCGCGCCCAAGCCCAAGGTGCCCAAGCCCACAACCGCCACTGTTTCACCCGGCTTGAAATGGGCCTTGTGATAACAGTGGGCGCTGAGTGCGTAAAGATGAGCGTAAACAGCATCTTCGTCGGCCACATTGGGCGGCGCCTTGACCAGGCTTTCACTTTCGTCCATGATGTAGGCGGATTGATGCGGCATGCGCGTAATGATGCGGTCGCCCACCTGCACGCGCGTAACGGCACTGCCAATCCCGCGTACAATGCCCAGGTTGCTGTCGCCCACCCAGCGTGGAAAGTCGGGCGCCCCCGGCACGCGTTCTGCGCCTTCATAGTTGCCGCGGTCGGTGCCAATCTTTAACGCCGAGCTGCGCGTCTCGACCCAAATGTCGTGCGGTTGGAGCTGGCTGGTGTCCAGAGGTTGCTCTTCTATGCGCAAGTCGCGTGGACCGCGTAACATCGCGATTTTCATAACACTCCTTTTATGCCAGACGAAGATTGTATCCTATTGTACTACAGATACTAAAAGGCAACAACATGCGCTTTGGTCTAATAAGCGATTAGACATTCGCTGGATTAAGGGTATTGGGTAGATAGGTAGACAGGTAGACAAGTAAATAGGTAGACAAGTAAACAGGTAGACAAGTTTCAGCTACTTGTTTCCCTGTTTCCCTGTTTCCCTATCTACCTCCTCACCACTTCCTCGAATCCGGCACTGCCAGCCATTCGCCCCCACGGCGGATCGACGCTTGGCTTACCAGACCGGGCAGCGTCATGTCCATCGCTTCGTGAATGCCGATGCGCACTGGCTTGCGGCCTTGAATTGCATCGACAAAATCCATCACCTCGAAGTAATCGCCACCGCCGTGGCCTGCGCTGAGTGCTTCGGGTGGTGGGTTACGCCAGATTTCGGGCAGAAACTCGGCTTCAAAATCAGACAACGGCACCCATTCGTTGGGATCTTTGCAATAGTCCTCCAACCACACCCAATGGCCTTCGCCTTTGCGGCGGGGGCTTTCATACGCGCCTTTGGTGCCTTGTAGCGTGTAGTTGGTCATCGAATGCGGCCGTTTAGAGAGCATATCGACGCGCACGCGGATCAATTTTTCGCTGTCCGTTTTGCAGAGTAGCAGCACCGTGTCTTCCATCGCATGTTCGGGATCGGTCCAGATGCCGGTGCCGACGCAACTGATGCGCGTTGGGCGCTCTTTGATCCACTGTAGACAGGGGCCGAGGCTATGCGTGGGATAGGTGCAGCCGTTGACGCCCACTTGCCAATAATAGCGCCAGGTCGGTTTGCCCGCGGCCGTGTGATGCAGCACCGAAAGCTCGTGGATATACTCACCCTCGGCGTAGTACGTTTCACCAAAGAGCCCGGCTTCGGCCATCGCCTGCACCAGCACATTCGGCTTCATGTAGATATAGTTTTCCGCCATCATATAGATAGCTTTACTGCTCTTGGTCGCCTGCACCAGCCAGCGCGCCTCGTCGATCGAGACGGCGGCAGTTACCTCGCTGAGCACATGGATATCGCGCTGCAAGGCTGCAATCGACTGGGCGACATGAAAGTGCATCGGCGATGCCACCACGACCACATCGGGCTTGGCTTGGTCCAACATACGTTCATAAACCGTAAAAAGCTGGGTGATGCCGGTCGCTTTGCCCGCTTCAGCGAGCGTCTCTTCATGCAGATCACACAAGGCGACGACTTCGGTTTCTGGGTGGGCCTGAAAGGCGCGGAAAAAGGAACTAGAACGCCGCGCACCGGAAAAGGCAACTTTGATCTTGGTCATACAGCGTACCCCTATTGGTTGTTTGTTAAATCGAGTATAGCTATCCAGAAAAGTCTTGTCCACAAGGTAGACAGGTAGACAAGGTAGACAGGTAGTTGTTTCCTTGTCTACCTGTTTCCCTGTTTACTTGTTTCCCTGTCTACCCAGAATTTACCTGGATACCTATAACAATGAATCCTATTGCAACTTGCCCCGCCCCAGAACCGGCCAGGCTGTTTCCACAATCCCGTTGCGTACGCCATACATCACCTCGTGGAGGTAGACCGTGGCGTCGCCATAACCGACGATAAAATCGAGCAGATCGCCCACGCGCAAGGTTTCATTTGGGCTTTGTAGCGTTACGATGCCATGCTCGGCGGAGAAGGCGGCTTTTTCAATCGCTTCGGCCAGCCCCTGCGGCTGGGGCGTGGAAAAGAAGCCCGGCAGCGTCTTATAGCCGGCGTCGCAGATAATGCGCTGCGGTGTGGGTCGGCTGGTGACCGTGGTCTGGACGAAAAGGGCGGGCTTCAGGTCAACCCCCCAGCTTTGATAGGCAACATCACAGAAGATGGCGCCACCGGCCTGGATCTCCGTCATGCCCGGCAGGAAGGGCGTGATCGCATAGGTGCCACTGCCACCACCAGAAACAATCTCGACCGGGATGCCATTGCTGCGGCACAGATCGGCGCTGCTGGTCATCTGCGCAATACTTTGCTCGATGGCCTGGCGTTTTTGGTCGGGGTCTTTAATCGTCAGCGTCTGGCCTTCCCAGGTCATCAGGCCACGGAAGCGCACGCCCGGCGTCTCCATGATCGTACGGGCCAGTGCGAAGGTTGCTTCGCCCGGCAGCACGCCAGCTCGTTCCATGCCGGTGTTGATCTCGATCACAACGCCCACTTCTGTGCCAACCGTAGTGGCTGCCGCGCCAATCGCCGCCACATTCTCGACGTTATCGACGGCGACCTTGACATCGGCGTGACGGCACAAATTGGCCAACCGGGGCAGCTTATGTTTACCTGTGATCTCATTGGCCACCAGGATGTCGGTGATCCCCGCCGCGACCATTACTTCCGCCTCACTCAGTTTGGCGCAGGTGACGCCAATCGCGCCGGCGGCGATCAGTTTGTGGGCAATGGCCGGAATTTTTATGCCCTTGGTGTGGGGTCGCCATTGAACGCCAGCATTTTTGAAGTGGCGTGCCAGCGTTGCAATATTCTGCTCCAGGTGATCAAGATCCACCCAAAGGGCTGGGGTGTCTAGTTCTGTTTTGGGTAAGCCGATGGTGTGCATAGTGTTCGTCGCTTTCTGAAATCGTTTTTAATATTAGTTACTCATGCTACGCACCTGGGAACGCCGCCATCTCTGGCGGCAGCCGGCAGGATGCCGGCGCTCCCAGGCGTAGCTGCGTAACATTAGTTAGTTATAGATACAGCTTTTAACGACTAAGCATCATGTTAAGCAGGGTTACTTAGAACAATCCGCTTCTGATCTGTTTAGGGAGCATGCCCCGTGCGGGTCTACCACCGGGATTGATAGACCCGCACGAGGCGTGCTCCCTAAACAGTGGCAAAACGCTTTGCTTGATGCCACTGGGTTTTAACCGCACCTACAATTTATATACCCCACGTGCCGGGGTTGATCAAATTTTCATCGTCCACCCGCAAAGCGTACAACTGTTGGAGCAAGGCGGCGGGCAGCGGCGTTGTCAATGCGGGGAGATTTTCGGCCAACTCTTCTTGGCTGCGGATACCGACGAGCACGGCGCTGATCTGCGGCTGCGCCAGAGCAAAGGCGATTGCCGCCTGCGCCGGCGTCAATCCCAGCGCGGCGTCCGCCACAATTTGGCGATAGTGGCGCGAACGGGCGCGTAACGACTCTAGATGATCGGGCAGATGTTCGGCGCGTTCGGTCAGTGCGCCCTTAAGCAACACAGAGCGCACCATTACCCCCACGTTGTTGGCCTGTGCGAGTGGTAAGACGTGGGCGGACAAACGCTGGTCGAAAACCGAGTAGGTCACCTGAATTACGTCGAAGAGATCGAAGCCCAATGCTTGGGCTGGCAACTCGGCGCCATAAAAGGATCCCCCGCTGGCGCGAATCTTGCCACTGCGCTGCGCTTCCGCGAAGACAGCGGCGATCAGTTCACGTTGCGCCAAGACGGCGGCATCGACATTGTGAATCTGCCAAATATCAACATAGTCGGTCTGCAAAAGACGCAAACTTGTCTCAAGCGCATCGATCATATGCTGGCGCAACGCCGCCCCTTCTGGCAGCGAACCATCGGGTTGGTGGAGATTTACTTTGGTTGCCAGCACCACATCTGCGCGCCGCCCTTGCAACGCCTTACCCAGCACGGCTTCACTTTCGCCGTAGGCGCGCGCCGTGTCGATAAAGTTGATGCCGGCGTCGAGTGTGGCGTGCACCAGCGCAATTGCCGCCGCTTCAGGCGGGCGCGCAAAATGGCCCGGCACTGCAATCCCGTAATCCATGCCCAATTCGACCGTGCCCAACGCCAAGGCCGATACCAAGAGATTGGTGCGGCCGAGTGTTCGGTAAAGCATTTTAGCTCCTCAGTTTAATTCTCTGCTATCCCTGGCAAGCCCAACCCGTGGACAAAGCCGCCATCGACGCGCAAGACGGCCCCTGTGACGTAGTCGGCATCGTCACTGGCCAGGAAAGCCGCCGCATTGCCAATATCTTCCGGCGTGCCAATGCGTCCCCAGGGGATATGTTTGCCGCCTTCGGTAACCGATTCCTCGCCAAAATGCAGACGTTCGCCAGGTGTATCGATCCAGCCCGGGTTGATGATGTTGACATTGATCTTGGCGCGCGCCAGTTCACCCGCCATCGTACGGCCCAGGTGGGCAATCGCGGCTTTGGCCATATTATAGGCAGCACTCTGCGCAAAGGCGATCTCTTCGTGGACGGAGCAGATGATGACGATCTTGCCGCGACTACGCCCGTTGATCGGCTGTTTCAGCATCTGTTGGGCAGCCAATTGGCAGGCATGAAAAACACCAAACTGGGCCACCTCGATCGTGCGCCGCACATTTTCCCATTTGGCTTCGGCCACGGGCTCGCGGATCGAAACGGCGGCGTTAGCAACCACGACATCGATTTTGCCAAAGTGGGCTACAGCCCCAGCAAACATCTGTTCGACCGCGTTGCGATCAGAAACATCGGCTGGCCAGACCAGTGCCTGCTGGCCCAATGCGCGGATCTCTTGCGCAGTCGCTTCCGCATCGGTGCTCTGGGGCAGATCGTTGATCACGATATTGGCGCCCTCGGCAGCCAGGCAAAGCGCAATGCCGCGGCCAATCCCGCGTCCACTGCCCGTGATCAGGGCCACCTTTCCTGTAAATCGATTCATCCTAGCTCCTTACAGAAAATGCAAATAATTATAATTTTTCCACCCGCACAATTTTTCTTATATCCTACAATGGGATAAAATAATTGTCAGTTTTGTGCCTACGTGAATGAAACAATTGTGAATGTAATAGTTGAGGAAAGGCAATGCTATCGGCATTGAAAGCGGAACCTATGTTTTCTAAACCAAAATTTGAAAATCGAAAATTAAAGCGACCCCAATTGCTCTATCAGGTCGTGCAGGATGAAGTTAAAGCATATATTATTGAAAATTCCTTGATGCCTGGTGATGCATTGCCCCCAGAGACAGAATTAGCGGAACAGTTGGGTGTGAGCCGCAACTCTGTGCGCGAGGCTGTCAAGTCACTCGAGACGCTGGGCATTGTTGAGGCTAGAACCGGCGCCGGTTTATTTGTCCGCAATTTTTCTTTTGATCCCTTGCTTGAAAATCTGGCCTATGGTCTCATGTTCGACCTCAAAGATCTGGCCGACATCCTCGAAGTACGTTTCCA
>JBBRVA010000535.1:0-5941 GCA_038247295.1 Caldilineales bacterium
GCGCATTGAAGGGGATTAGGAAAGACCAGACTGGTCGAAAGTAGGTGCGGTTGGTAACCGCCCGATGGGGCTCTAACCCAGATCGTGCGGTTACAAACCGCACCTACTTTAATCGGCAGCTATAGCATCCTCCGGCGCGCCCCAGGGCCCGTCAATTTGTGAATTATCAAACGGGCCTAAGTCTCAAGTCGGGCATCGGAAAGTGCTTGAAATTTGTGGTAGCGAAGGTTAAATTATTGAGCAAGGCTGTTGCTGCAATTAGTGCATCGGGTAGAGAAATTTGAATCCCCTGACGTGCATATTGATACATCCAGCGTCCTGCCTGGTCAGCAATAGCATCATCCGCAGGAATACTTGTCAGCGAATCTAGCAAGGCTAGCGTTAGCTGCTCTTGTTGCGGACGCATACCCGCGAGGGTTTCAGCGCGTGTAATGGTCGATATGTAGACCAACCCAGCCCGAGTTAGCTGATTCATCAAGTCTTCAATTTGTCGCTCCCTGCGCAACCTCAAGATCAGAATATTCGTGTCCAGCAGATGGTTCGTCATCTTCATTGCCTTCTAGCAAAATCTCGTCCCACGACTTTGGCATTGAACGTTCGCGTAGGCTGCGCACCCATTGATCAATATCTTCGCGTGTTTTCAAATGTGGATAGTCTTCATCCGACCACGCGCCACCAGCCTCATCCCATGCCTTGAGTAAACGCAAGCGGCGCAACTCGCGCTCAATCAACGCCACGATAAACTGATTGCGCTTGCGGGGCGGCACCGTCGCCTTGAATTCTTCTAAAAGTGTCGCCGGCAATGCTACATTAATCCGTGTTGCCTGTGCCTTGGTCGCCGTTGCCATTTGATGCTCCTTTTTCTATCCAACCCTTTACTGCGCATTATACATCGTCGGTTGATGTAAAGAGTTTACATCAACCGACGATAACGGGCAAGTAGACGTCGCTGCGCTTAGGGAGACAGGTGACGCCTCCCTATTTACCTGTCTCCCTGTCTCCCGCGTTACCAATCCGCCACGCTGCCATCAGAGTCGTAGAAATGCTCGCCGCCTAGCTCTTCGCGATAGGTGACAGTCTTGGCGGCTTCGGCCTCGTTGATCTCAAAACCCAGCCCAGGCTTGGTGGGCAGTTCGATAAAACCGTTAACAACCGGCCACTCTTCCTGCACAATACCAGTGATAAAGTCGGGGCCAACTGATTCCTGGATCAGGAAGTTAGGCACCACGGCATCGACATGCAGACAGGCGCTCAACGCCACCGGACCAATCGCACAGTGCGGCATGATATGGATGTAGTAAACTTCGGCCATGTTGGCGATCCGCTTGAGTTCACTAATGCCGCCGGCGTGCGAACCGTCCGGCTGAATATAGGCAGCGGCCTGTTTCTCCAATACATGACGAAATTCCCAGCGACTGAGCAGGCGTTCACCGGTAGCAATGGGGAAAGGGACGTGGTCGGAGACGAGTTTGAGTGCGTCAATGTTATCTTGTGGCACCGGTTCCTCAACAAACATGGGCCGCATCCCCTTGAGTTCGTGACAGACTTCGATCGCCAACGCCGGCGTCATTTTGCCGTGAAAGTCAAAGGCCAACTCCACTTCTGGCCCTACCCACTCGCGCATCAGATAGGCGCACTGGACAAAGTGATCGATCACCGCGGGCGGTTCGTGGGCGCGCCATTTACCGGCTGGGCCAGATTTAAACGCGGTGTAGCCGCCCTTTTTCACCAACCAATCCAGCCGCTCTTTCGCTTTTGCCTTGCCTTCATCGCTTAGATCACGAATCCCCCAATGAGCGTAGACGCGCACCCGATCGCGCACTGCGCCGCCCAATAACTTATAGACTGGTACGCCATAATGTTTGCCGGAGATATCCCACAAGGCCTGGTCCAGGCCGGACAGCGCACTCATCAGCACGTTGCCGCCGCGGAAAAAGGCCGAACGATAGATGTGTTGCCAGTGGTGCTCGATGCGCAGCGGATCTTTGCCGATCAAATAATCGGCCAACTCTTCTACTGCACCCATGGTGCTCTTTGGTTTACCTTCCAACGTCGTTTCGCCCCAGCCGACTAAGCCATTGTCGGTGGTAATCTTGACCAAACGCATGCGTTGGCGCGGAAAAAATTGTTCGATTTTGGCGATTTTCACTTAGGTTTCTCCTTGTAACGTACATCAGGGAAGTCTTTTAGGTGGCTATCTTGTGTCCATAATATCGCATTATAAGCGCGTGTGCTAACAAGAATTATACTGTCCGCCATTGGCAGTTGGTGAGCGACCGAAACTTTAGCCGCGTCTAATGCTAAAGTGGCGTCTAAATCAACAACCGCGCCTTGCTGCATAAAAACGATGGCCTGCAAAGCATCATTCTCGCCGCGTTGGTGTAGAACCCGTTTGAATACTTCATAGAGGGTGATCGATGGCACGATCAGATCAGCTGTGCTTTCGATGGCAGGCGCAAAGAAACTCATGTTGGGCGCGCCAGCAAAGTATTCTAGCCAGCCAGATGAGTCAACCACATTCATAGACGATCCAGTTCGCGCTCTACAGTGGTGTCAATTCCTCTCAAAAAACCACGTGCGGTCTGGATTGGTTTGACTAGAATCAACTCAATTCGGTTATCGTACACAACTACTTGTACTTTTTGGCCAGGTTGAATGGCTAATGCTTTGCGCGCTTTGATCGGAATAACAATTTGGTATTTAGTCGAAATGGTTACTGTTTCCACTAGTTTTTACCTTTTTGTGATCGATAGCAATTGCGTCATACGTTTTATGATTGTAGCCTATTATTCACCGGTGGTCAATTAATAAAAAAGTACTTTACAAACGTCATTCTTACCCTAAAACCCTCTGTGAAAATTGTCCTGTATAGGAATGGGAACAGCGCGCAACGTCCTCAGGCGTCCCTGCCACCACGATCCGTCCCCCATTTTTACCCCCCTCCGGCCCAAGATCGATCACCCAATCTGCCGTCTTGATCACATCTAAATGATGCTCGATCACCAGTACTGTATTGCCGGCATCGACCAGATGGTTGAGCGCGTCGAGCAAGCGCTGAATATCGGCCAGGTGCAGCCCGGTAGCGAAGACTTGATCCGCCAAGAATTGTGTAGCGAAGCGATCCATTTGGCACGCGTGTTACTCGAATTGATGGCCACGCAGCCTCATTTGCCGGAGGATGCTGAAACACTCGGTCTGTTAGCGCTGATGTTGCTGCACGATTCACGCCGCTCGACACGGGTCGATGCCCAGGGCGAGATCGTCTTGCTGGAAGAGCAAGCGCGAGCAGGTTGGGATCAAGATAAGATCACGGAGGGGGTCGCGCTGCTGGAAAAAGCCCTTCATCTGCACCGACCTGGCCCTTATCAAATTCAGGCCGCCATTAGCGCCCTGCACGCGCAGGCTGCCACACCACAGGCAACCGACTGGCCCCAAATTGCCGCCCTCTATACCGAGCTAACCCGCCTAATGCCTTCGCCCGTGGTTGATCTCAACCATGCCGTTGCCGTGGGTATGGCGCACGGTCCACGCGCTGGCTTGCTGCTGCTCGAACAGCTCAAACTAGAGGAAACCTTGGGCCAGTATCATTGGTTTCACGCCGCCCGCGCCGACTTGATGCGGCGCGCCGATTGTACTGTCGCGGCCAGGGTGGCTTATGGCCAAGCGTTGGCGCTCTGCCAAAACCGGGCCGAACGCGCCTATTTAAGTCGCCGGCTTGTGGAACTTGCCGAACAGAGTGCCGCCTCGACGCCGCTAGTTAGCCATGCTTAAAAGCCGATTCGCTTAAAAGTGCAAATTTTTCTCCTCAAAACTGGCTTTTTCCAACCACTGCGTGTATAACGTAAGCTAACCCAAATAAAGTTGTGACGACTTCCGCATAAAGTCGCAAAACTGCCAAGACGCGCAGCATTACGGCTCTGGAACGCCTAATGTACGCGTTTATACACTCTCACCTCCCCTGATTGGTTGACCAGAGTTCATGGGTGATTTATACTGATAAGAAGATATTTTTGATGTAAGGATGCGAAATTTCCCATGCATGATGATCTAATGGCTGCATTCAAGCCAGTCATCGATCAACTTCAGACCATTGTCGAGAACAACCCTGCCTACCGCACGCTGCTGCGCGATCTAGGCAAGGCCTTGCTCGTGCTCACGGAAGAAACGTCCGTCACTACATCCGCGCCAACCGCCGATGGTCAGTCTGCGACACTTGTGGAGCGCCCATTCTCTGCACCCCTCGCCCCAGAGGCCACACCTGGGGTGTCGAAACCCGATCTAAACGGCGCATCTGACAGCACAGAAACAAAGCTAGCGCCATCAACGCCGGCCAAACCGGTTCGTTTTGTTGCTACACCAGCGCAACCCTATACACCGCCGCCGGTCTGGCGTCCAACACCGGTGGTGATGGACGAAGATCTGCTGATGATTGCGGCTCGCTGCCGGTTAAAGGCAGAGGGCGCCCGTTGGGCTGCCATGCGCCAACGCCTGCTCGATGCGGGCGCCGATTATGAGACGGAGATTGATCCGCATAGCCGCGACCTGATTACGCGCGCCAAGCTGCTCCCTGATTGCTTCTTATGGATGTGCCATCGCGATGGCCCCACACCATCAGATTTGAGCCAGTATGAAGATCTGGCGGGCTGCTTTGATGCAGCCGCAATGGCCATTATGTTGCTCGACAAGCTGCTGAAGAAACCGGAAGACGAGCAAGATGCGTTCGAGCAGGCGTTGGACTTCACCGCCGAGGCCCAATCGGCCTTGCGCGGCGTAATTGCGGCCATGGAAGGTTATGCCGATACCGATCAAGCGCGCATTTTTACCTGGCTTCGAACCACCGGGGCCACCCGACAAATCTTGATTCAACGCTATATGCGGCGCGATGATCCGGCCGACCCCACCGGCTGTGACGCGTTACAACGGCGCATCCAGGCCTTGGACGAAAAGTTGCAACTGGTAGAAAATCGCTCCAAGCGCCGACAAAGTCTCTATAACAAGCTGCGCTATCACCTGAAATTGATCCAAGAAAATCCGGGCCAGGATCGCCCCCATGATTGGCGCAAAACAATTGAGACGATTGAAGAATTGGTGGATAATGGCGTACCGGCCAGCAACCGGGAATTGCGCGATTTACTCCTGCCCATGATTGATGATCTCCCCGAAGCGCTTGAATTGCCAAAGAATTGCCAACTCGTGCTGCGCGAGATTGATCGCTTTCTCTCCGAGCGCCCGGCCAAATTAGAGATACCAAACACGGCTAGTCCCACGGGCGAGGTCCAGCGGGTGGCCGAGCTTCTGCGCGGGCGGACAGTGGTCTTGATCGGCGGTGAGCGCCGGTCGTGGGCGGCGGACGCGCTGACCCAGGCGTTTGGGCTCAACCAATTGATCTGGATCGAAGGCCATGATCAAAGCTATGCGGATTTCGAACCTCAGGTCGCTCGACCCGAGGTAGCCGTGGTTATTCTTGCCATCCGTTGGTCGCGGCATGGCTTTGGCGAAGTCAAGGAATTTTGTGATCGCTACGACAAGCTCTTGGTGCGCCTGCCCGGGGGATACAGCCCGAACTTGGTTGCCTTTCATATGCTTAGCCAGGTGGGCGAACGTTTAGCCAAGTTGGAGCTAGTGGCCCCTTAATGGTTTTCTGATCACGCTTCTTCCAGGGTCAACGGCCTGACGATCGCGCGAGCCAATCGCCTGGACGTTCTGGTAATACTCGCGAATCGTATCATCTGTCGTGAAGAGCAGCGTACTCAAGGCAAAAGAAGAGTGTAAAAACGAGCCTTGCCGCGCGTCCTCAATTCCCTGCTTAAACTTGCTGCGCGGCATCAGGTAAGCATGGATATTGACGCCATTCTCCACCAAGTAGAAGTCCTTCACAGGTTTCTCTTCGCGCCCAATCAACATAATGTCGATATCACTTTTGCGCCAGACCGTATCGTGA
>JBBRVA010000536.1:0-5913 GCA_038247295.1 Caldilineales bacterium
CACTGTCACGCTGAGCAATAACCTGGTTGCGACTATCTACCAATTGCACGCTCACCTTGTAGCGCTGCTCAATTGGTACGCGTGTTTGCCAATGCAAACCAACAAGCATCACTTCTCCTGGCGCCGCGTGTTGTGGAAAAGCGGGCTGGCATTGCTCAACTAGTTCGATGCGCTGATCCAGGATCGTTGCTGCCGATGGTGCTATACAAATAAGCTGATAGGGCAATTGATAGGTGACAAAGCGCAGATTGCCCTGCCAACTTTCCAACCCCTTGAATGTTTGCTGATCGAGCCAGTGTTCAACCGTCTGATCGGGATCCGCTTCGTTCGTGGCCCAGAAGAGAGCAAAAATCGTTCTTCGCGTAGACGCGGTCAAAGCCAGCGTTTCTAGCGTCTGTTGCACATCTGGTGGCCGTTGTTGCGGCAGCGCCAATACGGGTAAGCCAGGATCGTAGTAACGCCACACCTCTTGTTGGCCAGGCGCATTCAAAAGCACCAAGTCGCTGTCCGGATCACCCACTGCCTGGATATAGCGGGCGACACCCGCGTAGTTGTCACGAGTGCTTGGGTTGGTGTAATAGACCGGCAAGATGAGGATAGCGAAGAGCAGCGCGCCAATCGGTAATAAAATCTGTACTACGTACTGCGTACTGCGTACTACGTAGTACGCAGTACGCAGTACGTAATGATCTGGTCGTTGGTCGTGGGTCGTTGGTCGTTGGTCAATACCCGCAAAAGCGACCGCGACACACCAGGCCGGCGACGCAACGAGGAGAAATTTTAGAAAAGCATCGTTAAAGAGGCCCAGCCCGAACATCAAGCCGATCGGCGCCAGCAGCCAGAGCGCGATCGCCGGCAGAGTGGGTTGGCGCCGCAGGACGATCAGCCCGATCAGTGGCACGCCGGCCGCCGCCAATAACCACGGCCAAACTACCTCCGGCAATGGTCGAATGGGGCCGAACAACAAGGTTTGTACGGTGAGCCTTAACCCGTCGAGCGTCGAAACTTCCACCCCGCCCTTGGGCCAAGCGCGAATTTGCTCGACTGCAATGGGTAGCCACGGCGCATAAGCCAGCACGATGAGCATATTGACGAGCACGAAAGGCAGCAGACGACGCCAGCGGGAGCCTTGTGTGGTTGTGCGTAAATTATGCCAGAGATAAGCTAGCCCGGCTGCCGCCAAGACAATCGGAAAGCTATAGTGCGTCCAAAGCCCCAAAATGCCACAGACAAGATAGGCAAGCGTCGGCTTGATCGGTACCCTGTAGCGTTGCAGGCCACTGTTGCGATCGCCGCGTGTTTCTTCCTGCTGGCTGGTTTGCCAAACGAGCAGCGCCCAAAAGAGCCCAGCACTTTCCAGTGTGAGCAGCATATACATGCGGGCTTCCTGGCTATAGTAAATTTGGAATGGGTTGAGCGCGGCGAGCAAGGCTGCCAGCAGGGCGAGGCCCTGTCCGCGCGATCCGTTCATCTCTAATCTGCGACCGATCTGATAGATGATAAAGACTACGCCAACGCCGCAGAGCGCGGAAAAGCTGCGCATACCCGCCGCGCTCGTGCCCACTACTGTAGTCCAAATTTTTAGCAACCAATAGTAGCCAGGGGGGTGAATATCGGCGGCAGCGAGCTGGGCAATCTGAGCAAAGCTGTGGTCCAGCAACGCCCAGGTATTACCCTCGTCGCTCCACAAACTAGAGCCATCCAAGCGGTAGAAGCGTAATCCCGTGGCGAGTAGAAGGATACAAAGGAGGATTAAATAGTGGAGATTAGAGATAAGAGATTGGAGATTGGACGCGTCACTTCCCAATCTCCAATCTCTTATCTCTAATCTCTCCTTACTTTCTTCACTCATCGCCATCCGCCACCGTTTTTGTAAATTCCTGCATGGCTGTGTAGACAGGCAGCGGTGTAAAGTCTGGCAGTAAGAGGCGGAAATAGGCTTCGGGGTGCCGGTTGGCTTCCCATTCGTCGGTGGCGCGCTTCAGATACCAGGTGTTAGCAACGCCTACCCAGGGCCATTCATCACGGAGCCGTTGATAAGCCAGCGGCAGGTAACGCGCCTGTTGCTCCGGTGTCGTACGGCCATAGCGCGGCTCGACATCGGCTGGCGCGGCATTCCAGTTCATTTCGGCGATCCAAATTGGCTTGTGGGCATCGCCATTTTTTACCATCAGATCGCGTACAAAGAGATTGCGCCCAATGTTGAGCACGCGTGGATGCATGCGGTGGTCGGTGGGTCCACTGAAGAGGCCATAGCCTTGTATGGCGACGATATCAAAATAGGGCGCCGCGCCGGCATCGTACATGCGCTGCAAGAAGAGGAGATCGGTCAGATTATTGGCTGGCGGCGGCGCGTCTGGCTGCAAATCAATCGTGGCCGCTAGCGCGCCGGCGATGATCACCACGTTGGGGTCGGCGGCGCGTGCGGCTGTGGCGCCGACTTTCAACAATTCCGTGTACTTTTCCGGGCTGATCGGATAATTACCCCACTCGTAATTAATATTCGGTTCATTCCAGAGTTGGTAGTAGCGCACCCGTCCCTGATAGCGCGCAACCATTGCCCCGACAAAATCGGCATAATCCTGATAATCATCGGGCGGCGCACGCGTGCCTACGGTGTCGGTCAGGGCGCGTGTCCACTCGGGTGGATTGCTGATGCGCACGATCATCTCCATGCCATAGCGGTCAGCCAGATCGACAATCTGATCATACTTGTCCCACGCTGAACGGTACGGTTCGTGACGGCGATCTTCGAAGTCACCCTTGCCATGGATCTCGATATCTTCCCACGTGAATTCTTGGCGCAACCAGTGGAAACCGGCTTCAGCAGCCATTTGCACGGCACGTTCACGTTTGGCTGGATCGACTTCCTGCTCCAAAAAGGCATTGATGCCAAAGGGATTAACGTCGGCGTGCTGAATGGGGGCGTCGGTAACGAGCGCCAGGCGCGGTCGCAGCAGGTCGGAGGCTAAGTCGGTCAGGCCCTTGACTTGGGGTAAAAAGTCTTCCTCTCCAGTTTGCTGCCACATCCAGGCGCGCGCCGGCGCTGTGCGCAGGATCAAAAAAGTCAGCCCACCCAAAATGAGCAGGCTGACCCACAGGCTGATCGTTCGTCTAAGTGCTTGTTGTAGTGAAAGTTCCATCAATTACGTTACTTGTCTTTACGCAACGGCAAACTCGGTATGAACACGCATTTCCGGCGGGTGAAAGGCTAAAACAACATTCTCTGCTGGAACGCCTCGTTCTAATAAACCGGTTGCAAGCCCCTCCTCCGTCCAGTCATTTTCAATCCAGATCTTTCCGTTTAGTAGGCGGGCGTACAAGGTAGGGACAAACAACCGCCCTTCGGGCGTCCAACCAATCCGCATCAACAGATAGTGATCCCGTTCTTCGTTAAAGGTTAACTCCGTTTCAATATTCGCTTGCCCACCGTGACTCATCACTTCGGCTTGATGCTTGAGCAATTCTTTGAGAATCATTCGATACGTCGCTACTCGATCCATTCGGTAACCTCCACCTGCTCAATATTCACGACAATGAGGGCAATTGCGAACTGTTGCACCAGTAATTGTACGGCTTTCAGGCTAAATACATCGTTATAGGCTTTTGTACCGATTGCCAGATACAACTTTCGCTCGGGCTCGAGCCGGGTTAAGTATGTTCGATACATGACATACTGCCAAGCGCGTCCCTCACATCTTGAACTGCCGACCGTTTCACGAAGCTTTTAATCTCGCCAGCAATTTTCTCTGTTCCTCGTTGTGCAGCAATCAGACGCTCCGCAGCGAGATCCGCATACATGGTGAATTTAGCATATTGCACCGTGTATTGATCGTTCGTAACTGTCCATCCAGCCTTTTCGATGGCCTTTTTTACAGGCAGATGAATGATGTCTTTTGCCATGACAAATTGCTTCTCGCTTGTGCATTCCAGCTTTAGTGCTTCAATTTTATCATGACAGACGAGTTGTACCAACTGAGCAAGTTTCAAGTATCTCGCCACTCTGCTGCATTTTATTGCTGGTCGTCCCGTAACCTTGCTGAGAGCGCCGAACGGATTGCTCACTTGTGCCTGCGAATGCGGGAAATCAATATCGCCAACCGACCAACGCGAATGCGAGCACCAAACATGGAAGCGCGTGATCGTAGCAGGCATCAAGTGCAGCGGATGTTCGGCGGGGCGTTGTGGTAGATAAGTTGGATAGTCGGTACCTGTGACTAGTTATCGCGTTTCGTGCTGCTGTTGTGGCTTGGCTTGTGCTTGGCGTTCTTCCATATACGCCCGCAACAAGGCATTCATTTGGGTCTGCCAGCCTCGCCCCTGCTGCTTAAACCAGTCAATCACGTCGCTGTCCAGCCGCAAGGTCAGTTGAGACTTGGTGCGCGGCTTCAACCCTCGTCTGACAATTGCCTTGGCAAACATTTCCGGCGTTACTTCGGGGATGTCGGAAAAGTCTATGTCCTCATCTTGCATGGCATCGAGTCGCGCCCAGTCAGTTTGCGATTTGGTTATAGTATTGGTTTGTTTCATGTTTATTCGCTTTCCGTGCAGAAATTAGTCGGACGACATCCTCGCCGCGCTCTGTATAGGCCACAGCGATCAAACGCCCGGCCAGCAGTCCGAACGCAAGGAAACGAATTTCGCCATAGTCGTAGCGATCATCTTCGAGCACGACAATTTCACCAATAAATAGATTGGGTATGTCAGCGAAATCAATGCCATGTTGCTGAAGATTTATGCGCCGTTTCGTTTCATCCCATTCGTAGCGCATGCACGGATTATAACTACAAAATGTAGTGGCGTCAAGGTGCGAAGCACGAATTGCCTGTTTGCGTCAGCGCTGACGATGTGGTAATAATTGTCTGGGCTATGGGGTTTTAGGATTCCTCCCAATGTGGCTACAAACTCGACATGGTAGGTGTATTTATGCCGCAGCCTGGAAGACCACTTAGCACCGCCGAACGCTCGATTCACCGGCTAGGGGAATAGCGGGCAAGAACCACCCAGACCCAACCATACCATGCGGGCGGCCCGCAAAACAGCCGAGATCACCCCCAGTCCGGTGCAATGGATGTTCGGCAGCTCGCCCTTTAACCACAACATTGAGTACCCGGTGTGACTCTGCAGAGTGTCTAAATCTATGTGGCTCTGCTTAGAAGACAGGCCATGAAAAACCCAGCCACAGCGTTAGTCCAATGCCCACCTCGACTATACTTGCTATTAGTGGAAGCCAAAACGCTGAAACGCTCTGTGCTCTTAGTGGTGGACTGAGCAGTTTGTTGATTTGTAGCTCCTTTTGGGGTACTCTCGATAACTCGCGAACCCATGATGCCATCGGGTCCGGGAGAACGCTTACATAAACATCATTATCATTTGGAGCGAACCGAGCTTGCAACTGCAAACTCCGGTAATAGTAAACTGCGAGAGCTCTCCTTGTTCTCATATCAATCACAAGGAATACCCAAATCAGTGCTCCAGCAAAGAGTAGTAGCATTGCCTTTTGTGTACTAAACGCTATGCTCAAAAGAGCAAGATTAGCGGTTCCAAAGAATGAGGCTATTTGAATTCTAAGGTTCTGTGTAGCAACAATGCCATCCAGTACTTTCTCAATTTCGATCTCATGAAATCTATCAAGTGGTGGAATGTTTGATCTTTGCTTAGGTTGTTCCGCCATAGATTAAGCCCCAAATATGACTGGTACGGAAGTCTACTTCTATGAGCATAATAGAGTTGCAACGCCGACGACGACTTGCAGATTAGGATATTTATTGCATTCCGTGACGTAATCTATGCCGTCGAACACGGTGCTGAGGCGGTGGGCGAGATGCGGGCAGAGCACACCTTGCACCCAACCAGCCAAAGCGGGGAAACAGCATCAATAAAGCCGTGATCTCGCTCACTCGCCTCCAGCTA
>JBBRVA010000537.1:0-5897 GCA_038247295.1 Caldilineales bacterium
GAACAGGCGCGTAATCTGGACCCAAGCGCACCCTGGGTCTATTTAGAACTGGCGCTCCTGGATGCTGACGACCGCGCACGCTCTTTGCTACATCTAAGCCAGGCTGCTGACCAGACGCCTGACGAAGCCTATATTGCGATTACGAAGGCTGAACTTTGCGAACAATGGTGGCGGGCAACCAAACAAGAACAGGACTTTCAGTGCGCAGCGGATGCGTACGCCCAGGCACTCGACCGCCGCCCCAATTCCGGCTGGCTGCACAGCCGGGTTGGCGAGTTTTATTTGCCCACCAATCCTGTGCTAGGCGGCCAAAGCTGGGCATTGGCGCACGAGCACTACCAGGAAGCGCTGCGCCTGCGTCCCAACGACCCGTGGGCGCATGAACGGCTGGCCTATGTTCTGTATAATTTGAGTGACTACGCCGGCGCCGCACAACACTATGCGCGCGCCATCGATCTAGTCTACGCCGAGCCGGAAAACGCCGCGCTCTATTGTAGTTTGGGCCGCGCGCAAGAACGCGACGCTTTGCTGGACGCGGCCAAGCAAGCCTATCAGCGTTGCAAGGATCTCGTAACCGATCCGCAACAACGGGCGCGGGCAGAAGCGTTGCTGGCCGGATTGGGCAAGTAAAAGCGGTCTGGATCGCGACGCAAGCTAAGTTTGCGCTTGCCCTAAACTAACCTACAAAGTCTCAAGATCGTATCGTTTACAATGCGATGTGATATAATTCATGTATGGCACAAAGAGATTCCATCCACGGTGCGGTCAAACAAGCGCTAGTCAAAGACGGTTGGGAAATCACAGATGATCCTTACGTGATCACCTACGGTGAACGCTTCTTGTTTGTCGATTTGGGTGCCGAGGATACTCAAGCAACCCAAGAAGTCTTTGGAGATTTTATCGGTGTCGTACGGGCCAATCTTCGGATTGCTGTAGAAATCAAGGAATTACGCGGTCAGTCGGTCATTGTTGAACTTGAGCAAGCCATCGGCCAGTATGTGCTCTATCGCCTATTGCTCAACCGGATCGAACCGGAACGTAGCGTGTATTTGGCAATTCCTGACAAAGCATAGCGTGAACTATTTACAGAGCCGATAGGGGAGCTTGTCATCAGTGATTTGCCCCTTCAGTTGTTGGTTGTTGATATAGAACAAGCCGAGGTCAAGAAATGGATACATGTACGTCCTATCGAGAAATCGTAAAAGATGTGATCAGTAAGTATGCTAGGCTACGACCTTCGCATGGCACAATTCGCCTTGATACGGTCTTTGATGAACGACAAGATCATTATGCGCTCATGCAGTCAGGGTGGGATCGGGGCGTGCGTGTACGAGGCAATCTGATTTATGTGACTTTGCGTGATAGTAAAGTCTATATCGAATACGATGGGATTGAGCGTGGGATTAGCGATGAATTGATAAGAAGAGGCATCCCAAAGGAAGCCATTGTCTTGGCATTTCTATCACCATCGAGTGAAAAAGACCTTGTCCTTGCATAGATTACTTCACGCCCTATTAGCGGTTTTGAATACCTTTTCTTCGCTTAACTGGGTAAGCCAGGTCTATCAGCGTTGCAAGGAACTCGCAACCACCCCTCAACAACGGGATCTGGCAGAAGCGTTGCTGGCCGGATTGGGCGAGTAGAGCTGAAATCGCCCCAAAACTCCTCGAAAATGGCCGCGCTTGTCTCTTTATCCTTACACTGGCGTCACTAATTTTGACCAGTTTGCCATCAACGTTATAATTTCTGGGATAAATATCAAGATTTAATTGATGGTCGATTCGACTAGGCTATTATTCACGCATAAGGCTGACCGTTACTCATGAATCAAGAACTTCTCGCCCAACTCCAAATGGCGCAACAGGAGTTGGACCCTCAATTCAAGGCGCTGCGCGATGCTACCGGCGCGCTCAAACAGGCGATCAAGCTGGCGGGCGAAGCGCAGCTGGATGCACTGGCGATGCAGAAGGCGCTCGTCAAGCTGCGCCAGGCCGGTGAGTCGCTGCCAGTTGGCAATCTGCACACCGCCGTGGACACCTTTGCCGCCGAAACGCAAAGCGCCCTGGATGCGCTGGCTTATGCCTTTGCGCGCGACTTGAAAGCGAGCTTCGAGCGGCGTGGCCAGGCTGTCGAAGGTCGCCCACCCACTTTGATTGTGGGTGAGTTGGTGCTCAATATCGACATTGCTGGGCGCAAGGCGCAATGGCTCTATGGTAAAGAGGCGTTAACTCGTCCCATCGCGCTCTCGATTAACACGATTTTGCAGGCATACGATGCCCAACGCAAAGCCATTGTCGAACGCAAGCTGGACGCGCCGGCTTTCCTGGCCGAGTTGTATCAAGCATGGGAGGATCTGCACGAGGAACGCACGCAAAAAGGCCAGCGGCGCCCGACCGGCAACCGGCTCAACATTGTAGAAACCTACAGCCGCCTGGTCATGAATCGTCAGTCACCACGCTTTTGGAATGCTCCCTCGCGCAGCACCTTCAAAGATTATGAACGCCCGCTCTTCGTGCGCGACTTGGTGTTGGTGCAAACCGCCCCCACCGTCAGCGTGGATGGTCAACCGCAACGGCTGCGCCTGGGCGTCGCCACCAAAAGCCAAGCCGACAGCGCCAGCCGCAGCATCTGGCTACCAAACGGACCGCTGGATGGCGAGTATTATGCGGATATCACGTTTGAAGCATGAGATGATTTTTGATTACGTAAAGACGCAAAATCTTGCGTCTGACTGTAAAGACGCAAAATCTTGCGTCTGACTGTAAAGACGCAAAATCTTGCGTCTCTACGTAATCAAAAATCGTCAATCACCTCTCTATTATTAGGAAAAGTCTATCACCCATGCCCCTCACCCAATCCCTGGCCCGCCACATCATTGAAGTGCTTGGCAGTTCGGGCACGCCGCCGGCCAAGGGCGTGCAATATTTTAATGTCGGCAATCACTCCCTGCTCGATGCGCTTGATCATTATTATCTTTCCTCCTATCTGCAAGATGGCGGCGCAACCTACAAGATGGTGGTGGGTGACTACGGCAGCGGCAAATCGCATTTTCTCTATTGCCTGCGCGACATTGCCTGGCATCGCGGCTTTGCCGTCGCTAAGGTCGATCTCAGCCCGGTGGAGACGCCTTACAATGACCAACGCCTGGTCTATGCCGCGGTGGCGCACAACTTGATCTGGCACGAAGCGGACGAGGAAGTTTCTGATCAGCAGGGATTGACCTATTTCTTGGATGGTACGCTGCGCCGCATCGTGGGCGGTGAGTTGAGCCTGGAAACGCTAACCCATCCCAATTATCGCGGCCTGATCGACACGTTGGAAGCCACGCCGGTCGATAATCTGGCCTATAAAAATGCGATTATCGCCTATTTTGAAGCGTTAGTACGCGACCAAGACGAACGGCTGGATGCCTTGGCGCGCTGGCTGACCGGGGAAGCGATCACCGGCACCGATGCCAAACTGCTGCGCGAGATGGGCGTCACCGGCAAGATCACACGCACGAACGCCTTTAGTACGTTGCGTTCGCTCGCGCAAATCATCCGTGCCCTTTCCTACAGCGGCTTGATCTTGCTCTTCGACGAAGTCGATCGCATGGCGAGCATTGGCGGGCGGGCGGAAAAGCTGGCCACCGATAATTTGCGCGAAGTGATCGACCGCTGCCGTGATGAGTTGCCGGGCGCGATGTTCGTCTATGCCGTGCCGCCGCAATTTATCAACGATGTGGTGCCGCGCTATCCTGCCCTGCAACAGCGCGTGCGCTCACCAGGGCGTTTTTCGCGCACCAACCATTTCAGCCCCCAGATCAATCTGGAGCATCTCGATCTGGCCGAAAACGACTTGATGCTGGCCATCGGCGAAAAATTGCTGCCCATCTACGAAAAGGCATTCGACACTACGCTGGATCAACAAGTGCAATATGCCAACGCCGCGATCTTGGCCAATGTGGCGCGCGACGTTTTTCTAGATATCAGCCACCGCCGCCTCTTTGTCAAGGCTTTTGTGATCGAATTATCGCGCCAAGCGGCCAACGGTGAGCACGTCTTGGCGGAAGCAGAGGCCATCGCAATTATTCGCGGCCAGGTGGATGAGTTGACGGGCGGCGCGACGCCGCCGTATTAAAATTGGAACAATCTATGAATGGACACAAATTACCTACATGGCGCGAAATGCATATGGACACTTCTCCAGCGGTTGAAGAATTGCAGTTTGCTTTCTACCGCAAAGCACCGGCTTGGAAAAAATGGCAATTGGTCAATGATCTAAATGATACAGCTTATACATTAATGCTAAGCGGTCTGCGTCGTCGGCATCCCCATGCTACATCGCAAGAATTACGTCGTTATTTAGCTGAGGCAATTCTTGGTTCGCTGTTAGCAGAGCGTGTGTATGGACCCTATCTAAATACACAAAAGGACTCATTGAATGGCTAAATCTAGCGCTGCTGAAGTTACTCTGCTCGTGACCGACACGCTAGAGACATTAGGGATTGCTTACTTGATCGGTGGCTCTTGGGCTAGTATTACCCACGGTGTTATGCGGACAACCATGGATGCTGATCTCGTTGCTGATATACAACCCGTGCAGATAAGCTTGTTTGTAGATGCGTTAAAAGAAGAATTTTATGTTGATGATTTGTCTATCCTTGATGCCATTCAACATCGCAGCAGTTTTAATCTGATCCATCTGGACACGATGTTTAAGGTAGATGTATTTTTGCCCAAATGGCGTCCATTTGACAAAGCTCAGTTTGAACGCCGTGGGATAGAGATTATAGCGACGGAACCGGATCGTGTGGCTTGGGTCGCCAGCGCCGAAGACACGATTCTGACGAAACTAGAGTGGTTCCGGATGGGTGGGGAAGTATCCGAACGTCAGTGGCGGGATGTACTGGGGGTGTTGAAGATTCAGGATGAACGTATTGACCGGGACTACCTGCGTCAATGGGCGAGCCATTTGAACGTGTCTGATCTGTTGGAGCAAGCTTTGGTAGAGGCAAAGCTCTGAATGTTTTCTACCCAGCGACTGCGTAATTAAACTATGATTGGCGAAATGGTTGAACATCCGCTCTACGGGCGCGGACAGGTGATGGCGCTTTATCGCAATGGCACGGAGTGGATGGTACGCTTCGAAAATGGCCTGCGTTTTCGGCGCGCGCGCCAGGAATTTAGCGGTCAGCATAATGGGGTGGGGGAACCAGTGGTGCCGCTGCCCGTTTTTGCGCCCATGCCGCGCACGCAGTTTGAAGCGCGCCAATTGCTAGAGGCATTGCGCGTCGGCATTGCGCCGGTTCAGCACATCCACGAATTGACGATTGGCCTGGCCACCGAACGCGCCAGCCTGAGCACAGCCTTAAAAGCGAGCCACCAAATGGGCGGTGCTGTGCGCGCAATCATTGGCGACTATGGTTTTGGCAAAAGTCACATTGTCGAGTTGACCGCCCATGACGCGCTGGCGCGTAATTTTTTGGTCGCCACGACGAGCCTCGATCTGGTTGAACTGCCGCCGCACAAGGCGCTTGAGATCTACGGCAGTCTACTGCACAATCTGCGCTATCCCAAGAGTGACGAACGCGGGTTGGGTCCGCTATTGGAAATGGCGCTCGAATTGCCGCGTATCTACCAGCAACTTCAGGATCTAGCCTTGGTCAATCCCGACCCGCTGCTGGTCACTTTGGGCGCGCTCAACAACACGACATCCACGCGCCAACGCCAAGCTTGGATCGAATGGTTGATGGGCAGCCGGCGGGTGACGATCATGAATAAGAGCCTGCCACGCAAGGTTAAGTTGCCCAGCATCTATCGCAACGGTAACAATGCGCGCCAGATCGCTTACCTTTTTGGCGGTATCAGTGTATTGGCGCGCTTGGTCGGGTATAGTGGTCTCTGTCTGCTGATCGA
>JBBRVA010000538.1:0-5894 GCA_038247295.1 Caldilineales bacterium
GCCCGGTGCGTTGCTGGGCATTGGTGATATCCATGCCTCGATGGGCGACAGTGAGATCACGATGGTGGGGCTGGAGATTTGCGCCGAAGTTACCGTGCGCGTTGGTCTGCTCAAACAAACGCCCTGTCGTCGCCCTTGGCTGGAAACTGCCGAAGATTGGGTGACAACCGGTGATGACCTCGACCCTGCCCACGCCTGCCGCATTGCCGCGCAAGAGATGATCAACCTGCTACAGGAAAAGCTGGATGTCAGCTTTGAAGAAGCCTATATGTTGATGAGTGCACGCGCCGACGTACAGCTCTGCCAGATGTGCGGGCCGGGTGAATTCGCCACGACTGCACGTGCGGTGTTTCCACGTTTGTAAAGCTAGCTCACGCAAAGGCGCAAAGGCGCAAAGAAAAAGTAACTGTTCAGGCTTTCTCTGCTTTAATCCAACACGACAACAGGGCCCAAGGGGCACCCCGAAAACAACAGATGAGCGCAGGGATACTCTGTTGTTTTCTGTATCTGTTGTAGGGTTTTAGTCTCCATAGTTACAACAAAACTTTGCGTTCTTTGCGCCTTTGCGTGCGATAAATTTGGGCTGTTTAAACCTTCAACTTGTGCGCTATCCCGAGAACCCACCATGACCACATCCGAAATGCCGGCCAGCCAAGAACCGACCACGGTTGACAAATTGCGTGGGCTGCCCTGGAGCATCGCCGGTGATACAGCAAACACAATCTTCGCGCAGTGGATTTTCTTTGGTTCGGTCTTTATCCTCTTCCTAGATAAATTGGGCCTCAACAAGACCCAAATCGGATCGTTGCTCTCGTTCATTCCTTTTGCCGGCTTGGTTGCGCTCTTTATCGCACCGGCGGCGGCACGCTTTGGCACCAAACGCACCTTTGTCACCTTCTTTGGCATCCGCAAAGTGATCACCGCTGGGCTCTTGTTAACGCCGTGGGTCACCTCGGTCTACGGGCCTACCGTTGCCATGATTTTTGTCGCCGTGATTACGGCCGGCTTTGCGCTGACCAAGGCGGTGGCGGACACGGCTGCCTACCCTTGGGTGCAAGAATATATTCCCGATAGCGTGCGCGGCAAATATTACGCCACCAGCAACCTCTTTACCACGCTGGCCGCCTTTGCGGCTGTCACCATTGCCGGCGTCGTCATCGAACGCATCGCCGGCCTGACTGGCTTTATGTTGCTGATCGGCGCCGGCGTGCTCGTGGGCTTCTTCTCGGTCTACGCCTATTCACGCGTGCCAGGCGGCGCGGGCCAGCCTCCGCAAGACATTGGCCGTGGCGCGCGACCCCAACTTTCTGCGCTACATCGCCGGTGTCAGCTTGATCGTGGTCGGCTTTGTGCCGTTGCTCTCCTTTTTGCCGCTTTTTATGCGCGAACAAGTGGGGCTGAGCGACAGCCAGGTCGTGCTCTTAACCACTGGCAATCTGGCTGGTGGGCTGCTGGCGGGTTATCTGTGGGGCTGGACGTCGGACCGTTACGGCAGTAAGCCGGTGATGATGAGCGGTTTGCTGATCCGCCTCTTGCTGCCCGTGCTTTGGTTTTTGATGCCACGCCATTTGGAATGGAGCCTTTACTTTGCGTTGGGTATCGCCGTTTTGCAGGGCATCGCCGATGTCGGCTGGGCAATTGGCTCGGCGCGGCTGCTCTTTGTCAGCGTTGTGCCCGCCGCGCAGAGCATGGAATACATGGCGCTCTATTACGCCTGGGTCGGTATGATCAGCGGCCTCAGCCAGTTGTTGGGAGGGTGGGTCTTGGATCGGACGGCCGGCATCCAGGGTCAATTCTGGGGTTTTACGCTCGACCCATACACGGTGCTGATGGCCTTGGCGTTGGGGTTGACCGTCTGTAGCCTCTTGATTCTACGTCACGTGCGCGGCGATAGCCCTGTCAGCACGGGGCAATTTGCCGGTCTCTTCCTCCACGGCAACCCCTTTCAAGCGATTGAATCGGTGATCCGCTACCGCCTGGCACGTGACGAACGCAGCATGGTCTTTATGACCGAACGGCTGGGACGGGCGCAAAGCCATCTCGCCGTGGATGAATTGTTGGACGCGCTTGACGATCCGCGCTTCAACGTGCGCTACGAAGCGATTGTCTCGGTGGCGCGCCTGCGGCCAGATGCGCGTTTGACCGCCGCCTTGATCAAGATCTTGCGCGGCAAATCGCCTGCTTTAAGCGTGGCCGCTGCCTGGGCATTGGGGCGCACGGGTGATCCGAGCGCCATCGAGCCGCTGCGTGAGGGGCTCTATTCCACCTACCGCTCGATCCAGTCGCATTCGGCCCGCGCCCTGGCCACACTGGGCGACCGCACGATCATTCCCTTGCTCTTGACGCGGCTGCCCGACGAGCCAGACTATGGGCTGCAAGTGACCTACGCCTCGGCGTTGGGTAAGTTGGGCGCGCGCGAGGCCACGGATGCCCTGTTGCCCTTGCTGCGCCAGGCCGATGATGAAAGTATCCAAATGGAGTTGGCACTGGCTGTCGCACGCGTGGTAGGGGCAGAGGATTATTTTATCCGCCTGTTGCGCCAGACCCGCAGCGAACCGGGCACACCATTGGCGCAAGCGGTGGGCGCGCTCAAACGCAAGGTGAGCAAACTGGCCGGCAGCCATCCTGAGCCGGCGGTCGCCCTCGATGCCGGCGCCGATGCCCTGGCCCGCCAAGATCTGGTAGCCGGGGCCGCCCACATCCAACGTTTGATCACGCTCCTACCGCTCGATCAACTGCCGCCCAACCGCGCCAGTGTGTTGCGCGAATGTGGCGCCCGGCTGGCAGAATTTGGCCCCAACCGGTTGGAATATCTACTGTTGGCGCTGCATGGGTTGAATACACTCTGACTCGTGTAATTGCCGCCGGCTTCTAACAAATTTCCCCAATTTCACACTAGATTACAGCAAATTGCGCCTAAAAATTGTATAATTATCGTCAAGCCGACTGGTGATCGATACGGATTTTTGCGGGGCCATTAAAGGAGCGGAGACGATTATGACCATGGTAAAAGAGCGACAAGAAAGTAAGGTAACGCCATTAGGCAACGACGAGGTGGCTGCCAAGTTGGATGCGGTGGCGGATGTTCTGGAAGCGCAAGAGGCCAATCCTTTTCGCGTGCAAGCCTATCGCAATGCCGCGAATACGGTGCGTAACCTCGAACAGCCCGCGCATGAAGTTTTAGCCCGCGAAGGTGAAGAAGGGTTACGCCGCTTTGCCGGCATTGGTGAATCGTTGGCACGTTCGATTGCGCAACTGGTCTATACAAATCGCCTGGGCCTGCTTGACCAACTGCGCGGCGAAACCAGGCCCGAGCGTGTGTTGGCGACGGTGCCAGGGATTGGTCCCAAACTGGCTGGGCTGATCCACGAACAGTTGGAGATCGACACCCTGGCCGATCTGTCGGCGGCGGCCTATGATGGCCGCCTGGCGCAGATATCGGGCTTTGGTCCGCGCCGGTTGCGTGCCGTGCGCGAATCGCTGGCCGGCCGCTTGCGGCCACGTCCGCAGCCGCAGAACAACGGGCGGGCACGGGCGGAAACTGGTGCGGAAGAAGATCAGCCGACCGTGGCCGAATTACTCGATATTGACCGTGAATATCGCGAGCAAGTCCGCAAGGGTAAGTTGCCGCACATTGCGCCGCGCCGCTACAATCCGACGGGGGAAGCGTGGCTACCGGTGTTGCACACCGAACGGGGTGCTACACATTACACGGCGCTCTATTCCAACACGGCGCGCGCCCACGAACTGGGCACGATCAAGGATTGGGTTGTGATCTATCGCGATGATAACAACGGCAATGGTCAGTGGACAGTGGTCACCGCGCGCTACGGGGCGTTGCAGCGCGAGCGGGTTGTGCGCGGGCACGAAAAGGAATGTAAGGAATATTACGCTAGAAAGTAGAGTTTATACCGATTTGTTTTGTAAGCCTTTGACAGGATGACAGAATTATATCGATGTAACTACCACCCCACCCTAACCCTCCCTTTTCAGGAGAGTTAGGGTGGGGTGGTAGTTACATCGATATAATGTTTAGTAGAGAGTAGGTAGCGGGCTACACCGAACTGCCTACCGTTTACCAACAGGTCATCGAATCCAGGAATAACTGCTGCAAATCTGCTGGACTGGCCGGGCGGGGCGAGAGCTTGGTGACACGGTGCTGGGGGATGGTGCCGGCCACTAATTGCTCTACGTCCGCGGTCCCATCGCCGTCGCGATCGCGCTGAGCTCGGCGCTCAACCCGTATGCGCTGGGTGTTGTAGCTGGACTGGGCAGCGCGGTGGGCGAGCTGAGTGGCTATGCCGCCGGGCGGGGCGGACAAATGCTAATCCCCGAACATCAACGCCAACAAGTCGAGCGTCTGCACGTTTTGACACGCCAATACGGCGTGTTGATCTTGGCTGTATTGGCCGCGTTGCCCTTTCCCCTTTTCGACTTTGCCGGCATCGTAGCGGGCATGCTGAAGATGCGGGTGATCTCGTTTCTGGCCGCGGTGACGGTAGGAAAAAGTGTGAAGTACATTTTCCTGATTCTGGTAGGGGCGGGACCCTTGTATTTGTTACAGCAGTGGTTTCGGTAAGAAGTTGATGGATAGAGAAATAAAAGAGCGAAGCCAGGTTCTGGGCTTCGCTCTTTTGATTGTAAGATCTTTGAGTATCCTACTTAAACGTCAGTTCTTCGACCGTGACTGTATAGACTGGAACGCCATCAACTGTTTCAAGAATTTTCATCGTAATAAAATGATCGGTGGTGTAAGTCACTTCGCTCACAGCCGCTCGATTGGCCTGATCATCTGCACAGGGTGGCACGCCGAGTTCTTTTTGCAGCTCGGTGTAGGGAATGTCTGGTGAACACGGCATCTGCTCGATCAGGATCAGCGTCTCTGTGTCCGCTTGATCCAGCGCTGGGCGAACGGTGGCGGATCTCGCCTGTAAAGACTCGATATAAGTAGGTCTTAACCACTCATTTGGTACATAATTTCCCTGCTCACCAGCAACGTCCGTCACTTCGGTGTAATCCATGCCGGCTTGATACCGAGTTACGGTTTTACCATCATATGTTTCCCACGATCCGATATTGTCTTTTTTGGTCGAATCGAGAATGGTAAGCTGCCAATGTTGTGGGCCGTCGTAGACCAGTTCATAGGTTTGTCTCCCTGGCTTGCCGTCGCTCACAAAACCAATGTGCCCTTCCTCTTTAAACATCATCACGAATGCGGGCCATAGTTCCATCTCTGGTGTATGATTGCTACCTAGGGCCCTCGTGGCAATGAAAGCGCCAATCACCAATCCAACAATCGACAAGAGTAAAATCACTACTTTTCTAATTGCCATGCGATTCTCCACGCCTGACTAAATACAAGCGCCACTGCTTGGTGCGCTAAAAGCCCCATCTCAACCAGATCTGTATAAAGGAAAAAGTGATATAATGGATGAAATTTGATTTCATCCGCAGCATATCCTAGTTTTGTAGTTTGTCAATAGACAATTTTTAATGATTCTTAGTTTTTATCTAATTTGCTAAATCGCTCTGAATGGAACAAAATGATGGTTTACACCGTCTGGGTTAAAAGACTTCTAACCGTCCATCCTGCAAAGGAGCCACCTCATGCCATCTACCATAATGCGGTTCATCCGCAGCCGCCGCTTTACCAATTCGCTGGCGCTTGTTTTAGTGCTGGCGCTTGTTTTCCCCTTGCTCTGGCCCAACTATAGCAATGCTGCCGTGGAGAGCCGTCCTATGACTGCATTTGGCCCGATCAAACAAACCGTTGGCACGGTCGTGAATGTAGAAGGCGCAACGGACAGTGCCACTACGGGTCTGCATATTACCCTGAGCGAAGGCAACCAGCAGACGCAGACAGTGGAAAGCGTACCGGTGGCCCCGGCCCAACC
>JBBRVA010000539.1:0-5882 GCA_038247295.1 Caldilineales bacterium
AATCTTTTCATTTGGTGCCGTCGCTCTCAGCATTGGAAAATGTTATGTTCCCGGCCGAACTGCGCCAGGATCGCCAGGCGCGCAAAAAGGCCGAATTCTTACTAGATCGCGTCGGGCTCAGCGCACGCCGCGCGAACTTTCCCCACCAGCTTTCCGGCGGCGAAAAGCAGCGCGTGGCGATCTGTCGCGCCCTGGTCAACGACCCGCAGATTCTCTTTGCTGACGAGCCCACCGGTAACTTGGATTCTAAAAATGGCACCGCAATCCTGGCGTCGCTTTTAGACTTGCACCGCGAGCGCCAGACGACCTTGGTGCTCGTCACCCACAGCCCTGAGATTGCCAACCGTGCTGATCGATTGATCACAATGCAGGATGGGCGCGTGATCAGCGATGAATAAAAGCAAATGTCTCACGCAAAGGCGCAAAGAACGCAAAGTTTTTAATAGCTTGATGTCTTCGTGATTCTTGAACAAGAACAAGAATAATTTCATGCAAAGGTCAAAATAGCAAGCTTTTCCTTTGCGTTCTTTGCGCCTTTGCGTGAGATATTTTTCAATATTATCAAAGTTATCAAACTTTTCTTTTTTTAAATTATTGGAGCCTTTGCGTGACGGAAAATCAAATTGCTACGATCATCGTTGCTTGTGCATTTCAAATTCATGTCAAGCTGGGTCCAGGTTTGTTGGAATCGGTCTATGAGGCGGTTTTGTGTTACGAGTTAACGAAGCAGGGTTTGCGTGTAGAACGGCAAGTTCTCATTCCCGTCATGTGGGATGGTGCAATCATCGGTGATGGTTTTCGTGCAGATTTGATTGTCGAGAATAAGATCATTATCGAACTAAAATCGGTCGAAAAAAGCAATCCCCTACACAACAAGCAGTTATTAACTTATTTACGCCTGACCAATAAACACCTCGGGTTGCTAATTAACTTTGGCCGTGGCCGCATCAAAGACGGCATTGAGCGAGTCGTCAACGGCTTAATTGAGTGATCTCCTCACTGCCGCTTTTCTTTGCGCTCTTTGCGTCTTGGCGTGCGATACCTGTTTTTAGGATAGAATTTTGCTAAACCGTACCTTCATTCTTCGTCAATTAACGACTGCGCGTAAGCAGTCGCTGATTTTTGTCCTCTGTGTCGCGCTGTCCCTCGTCACGTTGGTCGCGCTGCGTGGCTTTGGCGACAGCATCAACCGCGCGCTGCTGCGCGATGCCAAGCAGTTGCAGGCGTCTGATCTCTTTGTACGGGCAAGTTTTTCGCTCAGCCAGCCGGTGCTAGATACGATTGCGCGCCTGGTGGCGGAAGAGCAAGTGGAAAGCGCCCGTACCTATGAATTTCTTTCCGTCGTGCGTGTGGCGGAAGGGGAAGCTACGCAACTGGCTAATCTCAAAGTGGTTGAACGGGGTTATCCTTTCTATGGCCAGGTGATGCTGGCCTCTGGGCGCGGGTTTGCCACCGTGCTGGCACCCGGTTCGGTCATCGTCGAACAGGCGCTGCTTGATCGCCTGGATTTACAAGTGGGCGATAGGTTGCAAATTGGCCAGGCAACGCTGACCATCGTCGATGTCGTGTTGCAAGAGCCGGATCGTCCGATTAATCTCTTCAGCTTTGGGCTGCGCATTTTCATCAACAGTGCCGATCTGGATGCGTTACAATTGGTGAAACCAGGCAGCCGCGTCAATTACAAGATGCTGCTCAAAGTGAATGATGAGAACAATCTAAACCGAGTGGCCACCACGTTGAAAAGTGTCGTCGAGCCGCAAGAGGAAGTAGAAACCTATCGTACCGCGCAGTCTGGGGCGCAACGCTTTTTTGATAACTTTCTCTTCTTTCTCAGCCTGGTCGGCATCTTTACCTTGTTGCTGGCGGGGATTGGCATCCAGTCGGCGCTGACGGCCTTTTTGCGCGAACGCAACACAACCATCGCTGTAATCAAAACCTTGGGTGCGACGAGCCAATTTGTCACCTTCAACTTTCTTTGGGTGGTAGCGCTGTTGGGCACGGTGGGCGCGGTTTTGGGCTTGGGCGCCGGCCTCCTCTTGCAGAATCTGTTCCCGCTGCTCTTCCAGGGGTTATTGCCGCCGAATGTGCAAATTTCGATTTCCGGGCGCGCCCTGTTGGAAAGCGTTTTGCTCGGCTTGGTTGTGGTCGGATCGTTTACATTTTTGCCAATCTACCAACTTGAAGAGCTGAAGCCGAGCTTCATTTTTCGCAAGGAGATGAGCAAGATTCGCCACGGCTGGCCTTTCTACGGGGCGCTGTTGGTCATCTTTGCCTTCTTCGTCGGGATGGTGCTCTGGCAACTGCGTGATGAGTTGCTGGCCGGCGTCTACTTTATATTGGGGGTGATCGGCTTGCTATTGATCGCCACCGGGCTGACTTATGGCACGCTTTTTTTGCTGCGCCGGGCGCGTATCAAATCGTTAGCCGTACGCCAAGCGCTGCGTGGACTTTTCCGCCCCAGCAATGCCACCCACGCTATCATCATCACCCTCTCCGCCGCGTTGGCTGTGATCTTTTGCATCTATCTGCTCGAACGCAACTTGGATGTTGCCTTTGTCGAGTCTTACCCAGAAGATTCGCCGAATGTCTTTTTTGTCGACATCCAGCCTGATCAGGTGGCGGCGTTCGACCAGTTGATCAGTGAAGTGATTGAAGAGGAAGCAATCTATTTCCCCGTCGTGCGGGCGTCGCTGGCGGCGGTCAATGGTGAACCGATTGACCTGGTGGCGGAAGATCAGCGCCCCGGCGAGAATCTGGCGCGCACCTTTAACCTGACCTATCGCGATGACCTGACCGAGCGTGAACAGGTGATCGCCGGCGACAGTCTCTTTCAGCCGGATTGGCAGGATGGCGCGCAGGTGTCAATTGCGGATGAGATGCTCGAAGCGCGGGCGTTTAAACTGGGTGACCGCATCACTTTTCGCATTCAGGGCGTGCCGCTAGAGGCCACCATCACGAGTATCCGCACGCAAACCGAAGAATCGATGCAACCATTCTTCATGTTTGTCTTTCCGCCCGCTGCGCTTCAGGCCGTGCCGCAGTCGATTTTTACCGCGATCCACGCCCCGCCCGCGGCGATCCAAGCGCTCCAAAATCGGGTAGTGGCCACCTTTCCTAATATCACTGTGATCGATGCCACGCAAGCGATTGCCAATCTGGCCTCGATTGCCGACCGGCTGACGCAGGTGATCCGCTTTTTCACGGCCTTTAGTATCCTGGCCGGTGTGTTGATTGTGATCAGTTCGGTCTTTGCCACACGTCTGGCGCGGATCCAGGAAGCCGCCTATTACAAAGTGCTAGGGGCGACGCGGCGTTTTGTACTGACCGTGTTTACCTTGGAAAATCTGCTGCTGGGGCTGGTCAGCGCCCTGCTCGCCCTGTTGATGGCCCAAACGGGCAGTTGGATCATCTGTCGCTGGTTTTTTGAAATTGAGTATCATCCCGCCGCCGGCTCCAGCCTGCTCTTGGTGGCGTTGACAATGCTGTTGGTGACAACCGTCGGCCTGCTGGCGTCGGTGTCGATTCTGCGCAGTAAACCGATTACCTATTTGCGCGAGCAGACAGCGGAAGAGTAGAGGAGTAGTGATTTGCGAATTACGAAAAATATAAGCTGGATCGCTCACCACTTTCAGCTGCGGTTAAGCGTTCGGCAGGGCCTTTTACCACTTTATCTTGGTTTGGTGGCGTTGTTGCTATTGAGTGCATGTGGACGGGCCGCGCCGACCCCCATCCCTGCTGCGGTTCCCACCGCAACATCCGTCGCAACCACCGGGCGTACCGGCTTGATCGTGGCGATGGGTGACAGCCTGACCGAAGGCCTGGGTGTGAATATGGACGCGGCGTATCCAGCCCAACTCGAGCGCAAGTTGCGCGCCGATGGCTACGACTTTAGTGTAATCAACGCTGGTGTGAGCGGCGAGACCAGTTCCGGCGCACTGACGCGCATCGATTTTGTGATGACGCTCAATCCCGATATTGTGATCTTAGCAACCGGTGGCAACGATAGCTTGCGCGCGATCGACCCGGCATTAACGCAAGCGAATATTACGCAACTGGTGCAGACGTTACAGGCCAAGGGGATACTCGTCGTGTTGGCAGGAATGCAGACGGTGCAGAATATGGGCGCCGAATACACCGGGGCTTTCCAGGCCATCTATCCAGCCGTAGCGCAAGCCGAGGACGTGCTGCTGATTCCATTTTTCTTAGAAGGTGTGGGTGGCAAGCGCGAGTTGAACCAGCCCGACTTTATTCATCCCACTGCGGAGGGCTATGCCGTGGTGGTCGAAACGATTTACCCGTATGTAGTGGAGGCGATCCAAGCGATGCCAGGTGGATAAAGCAGACCAATTATAACCCATAATTTGGCTTGTCAACGTGGAATGGGCGGGCCATTAAATAAGTACGGCGTAGCATATTTACCTGACGAAGTTGGTGTCATCTCGAATGGCCACTGTTGTTCACAAAATCTACGCATTAACACAAACTGTCATAATTATTTAAGGCAATCAAGGATTTACTGTGAACAACAAGCGTTTCAACATCGCCGTGATCCACGGCGACCTCAGCAAGCCGTTTCCAGATTATCCCAATGGCGATTGGGCCTCCAACGACTACGGCATTTTTACGGCCCTACGGCAGGCGTTGGCCGAGTTGCCCGAGTACACATTTACTTTCTTCTGCAACCACGACAACCTCTTTTCCGAACTGCGCGCCGTAATCGACCAGTACGATCTTGTGCTCAACCTGTGCGACGACGGCTACATGAATAATCTGGACCAGGCGCTGCACGTCTGCGCACTGCTCGACATGATCGGCATGCCGTACACGGGGTCGGGTGTCAAGGCGATGGGCATGACAACCGACAAGCAGATTCAACTAGACATTGCGCGGGGCAACGGCGTGCCCGTGCCGGAGAGTATTTTGGTGCAGCCGTGGGAACCTTTGCCGGCGAATATTCGTTTTCCGGCGCTGGTCAAGCCGAACGCCACCGATGGTAGCTTTGGCATCACGCGCAAAAGTGTGGTCCACAACCAGACTGAGTTGCGCGCGGCGCTGCGTATCGTACGCGAAGATTTTGCCCTGACCTGCCCAATCTTGATCCAGCACTATTTGCCCGGTCGCGATATTTTTGTGTCGCTGCTCGGTAATGCCCCGCACGATTTGCGTGCGCTGACGATCACCGAGGAGGAATACAGCGCGCTGCCGGCAGACTACCCCAAGATTTGCGGCTACGAATCGAAGTGGGACCAAACCAGCCCTTATTGGCACCTCACCAGCCAGATCACAACGCTGCCGCAAGCGACACAAGATTTCATTGTCGATTGTTGCAAGCGCATCTATACCCGGCTGGAAATCCACGACTATGCCCGGTTCGACTGGCGGCTGGACGAGTATGATAACCCCTATTTTCTCGAAGCCAACCCCAATTGTGGCTGGTGTTTCGACGCCCACTTGGTCAAGACCGCCGCGCTCAACGGCCTGGCCTACAGCGATCTGCTGCGCACGATCATGGAGTCGGCCTTGCGGCGCTACGGGAAGCTCTAAACGATAACCTTCTTTGCGCTTTTGCCGTGAAAGTTGTATTTTTGTCGTGTGCTCATGTATGATAGGCGTAATCTATCACGTTGAGGAGATAAACTATGCTAACAGCCTATATTCAGGCGGCCATGCGCCTTGCTCATTATGAAATTCTTGAAGATGAGACATTCTATGCTGAAATTCCAGGCTTCCAAGGTGTGTTTGCCAATGCAGACACACTATTACACTTGGGCGTAAGTAAGACAGTGAATCAGTAGGACAGTATAACAGTGTTTGTACTGTCTCACTGTCCTACTGATTCACTACTGATTCACTACTGATTCACCGGAGAATAGTATGGTTAT
>JBBRVA010000540.1:0-5881 GCA_038247295.1 Caldilineales bacterium
TACCGCGGGATCTCACACCGGATCAGCAACAGGCGCTATGCACGTTGAGCCGGCAGGTGACTGCGCAGTTGGAGTTGTCTCTGCACAACGCCATGCATCATCAAGCGACAATGGCACTGGCAAGGAGTAGAACCCGCCTCCGCGCATTGGAAGAAAACGTCAATATTATTCCCTGGGAGGGCGACCCGGTCACGCGCCGGTTCACCTACATTGGTCCCCAAGCGGCTAGCGCACTTGGCTATCCCATTGAAACATGGCACCGTATCGGTTTTTTGGTTGAGCACATTTATCCGGCCGATCGGGCGCAAGTACTGCAATTTGTCCGGGCGCAGTCCGCGCAGAGCGATCATTATGAAGTGGAATATCGAATGGTGGCCGCCGATGGTCATCTTGTTTGGGTGCGTAATATTGTCAATGTGATGCGTGATGAAAATCACCCGTGTCTGCTGCATGGGTTTATCGTGAATGTCACAGAGAGAAAACGAGCAGAAGAAGAGTTAAGTAGCATCCATGACCTCTACCGCCGCGCGATTGCCGCGGTTGATGCCGTGCCTTATCAACAAGAATATGCCACCGATTCATTCGTCTTTATGGGCGAATCGATCGAGCAGATTACTGGCTATAGCGCGACAGAGATGACGTCCAAACTGCTGGACGAGATTTCGCTGGAGACCATTATGCGCGGCGAAACCGAAGGGCTGAGCGAAGAAGAGGCCATTCGTCGCACCCGGCTTGGCGAGTTTCACCAATGGCGGTGTGATTCGCGGATTCTTACCCGCTCGGGCGAGGAGCGCTGGATTGCCGACGCTTCGGTCGAAATTTATGACGAACAGGGCATACCGTTTGGTTCGATTGGTATCATGATGGATATTACCGACCGCAAACAGGTCGAAATGGAGATGCAGGAGAGCAATAACCGCCTGGCAGAAGCGCTGCGTGAGCTCCAACGCACCCAGCAGCAACTCATTCAACAAGAGCGGCTGCGTGCGGTGGGCACGATGGCTAGCGGCATCGCCCATGATTTTAATAACATGTTGGCTCCCATCTTAGGCTTTACCGAGTTGCTGCTTTTACGCCCGCAACATCAGCTTGGCCAGGAAAAAGTAACCCATTACTTACAAACTATTCATTCGGCCGCGCAGAGCGCGGCCACGGTGATCAGCCGTCTGCGCGAATTTTATCGCTACCGCAATGAAGTAGAACCACAATTGCCCGTGGATCTGCACCAGGTGGTTGAGCAGGCAATTTTGTTAACCCAGCCGCACTGGAAAGACCAATCGCTCGCCCGGGGTGTGCCGATATGGGTAGAAACTGAACTGCAACCCATTCCCATTATTATGGGCAACAAGGCGGAGTTGCAGGAAATGCTAACCAACCTGATTCTCAATGCAGTCGATGCATTAATCGTCGGCGGCAGAATCAAGATTAGAATTTTTGCCGAGACCCAGCCAAGCATCCGCAATCTAGCGGCGCCCCACGTTGTCCTCGAAGTGAGCGACACCGGTATGGGTATGGATGATGCGACAATGCAGCGTTGTTTTGAACCTTTTTTTTCTACCAAAGGCACGCGTGGCACCGGTTTGGGATTGGCCGCCGTTTATGGCACTGTCCAACGCCACCATGCCAGCATCAAGGTGGAAAGCGCGGTGGGCAAAGGCACGACTTTTCGCATCTATCTACCGATCCCGCTACAGATGCCGGAATCGTTCCAGAAGACAGCCCAGCCGCCTGGTCGCTCGTTGCACATCCTCGTTGTCGATGACGACCCTGCCGTGCGCGAAGTGGTTGTCGACTATTTGCAGCTTGGCACCCACAGTACAGAAACAGCGACCAATGGATTCGAGGGATTAGAAAAGTTTCAGGCTGGCCAATTCGATCTGGTAATTACCGATCGCGCGATGCCTAAATTAAATGGCGATGGGCTGGCGGCCGCGATCAAGGCTGTGCGCTTAAACACACCGGTCATTCTCCTCACCGGCTTCGGTGACTTTATGAATGCCGCCGATGAATTACCGCATGGTGTAAACCGCGTGATCAGCAAACCGCTGTCATTCGACACGCTCCAAAAGACAATTGCAGATGTTATGGGCTAAGCGTATGGACCCCAATTTTTCAAATCGGGGTCCATACTTTACTGCCAAACCCACAAAATTTCGCCCAGTGCAGCCGCTTGATCAGTCGCTAACCGCCCTTCCAACCACAAATCGACGCGTTCCTCCAGCAACTTTGCGACGGCCTGCTCCAGTTCAAAAAACCGCACCAAATCGGGCGGACTGACAAAACGTACAACAAGGGTCAACAGCTTATCGTTCTTAGATGTTACCAACCCAAGGCCGGCCAAATTGTATTGCTGGCGTAGTTGCTGCTCTTGTTGGTGCAATCGATTGATGATTTGTTCTTGATTATGGCCCCTGACAATGGCAATGGCCGGTTTAGAAGGCGGGGTTGCGGCGCCAGGACGTTTGCCATCCAGCGCGATGTAATAGGTGCCGCGCCCCGCGCCCCGTTTTTCCAAATGCCCCTGCTCAACCAGATCTGCCAGTCGACGCGTCGCGGTGGCTTTACTGATATGCAGATTTTCGATCAGCAATTTGGGGGTTATGCGTCGCTCACGTTTAAGGAGATCAATGATGACATCTTCTGCTTGTGCCAACTCATCCCCGCGCGCGGCAGGCAGGATGGGCAGCGGTCCACTATTTTCGGGATCGACAATTACCATTAGCGCTGGTATTTTGCTTTGTAACTCCTGGAAATAGCGCACTTCTTCATCAAAGCCAGCCTGCACGGCCAGGTTGTAGCCGGCTTGCCAATGTTCCTGGGCGGCGGCCGTTTGGTCCAATTCGGCTAGCGCTTCGGCCAGGTTGGAATGCGCTTTGATCTCTGTGCGGGGCAGGCCAATCGTCTGACAAACAGCCAGTCCATCGTTATAGGCTTGAACAGCCGCTGGCAATTGGCCGTCCAGATGATGCGCCATACCGATATTTAATAAAAGACCGGCAATTTTGGGCCGATTTCCAATTGCGTGATAGGTTTTCATGGCTTCGGCATAGGTGCTGATCGCGTAACGATACTCGCCCATGTAGTTATAAATCAAACCTAAATTGCTAAACGAATCGGCCACGCGCGCGGGGTCGCCAATCTCTTCGCGCAGCGCCAAGGCATTCTGTGCGACCTGAATCGCTTGCGTATATTGCTGCTGATGACGATAAAGGCTGGCCAGGGCGTCGTAAATGTTGGCGCGTTGCTCTTTCGCACCTGTGGGAGCTTGGGTTAAAGCCAAAGCTAGATCGGCCTCCGCGCTGCTCCATTCTTGGCGTAATATGTAGAGCCAGGCACGATCCTTTAGCAGATCCAGCCGTTCTGGATCGTCGGGTGCAAAGCGTTCAAAGGCTTGTTGATAATAGCCTAAGGCGTGTAACTGGTTATAATTCTCGTACAATTTACCCATGCGTCGATAAATACTCGCTTGTGCCGGTGCCTGCTCGGTTACCTTGAGCGCGCGCCGGCAGGCGGCTACGGCATCTTCTTGGCGACCACTTTTGGCAAATAGATCGCTTAACAAAATCTGGACCTTGCGCCATTCCTCCGCTGAACAATCATTGGCTTTGAAGACGAGCAAGGCGGAGCACAGCTCTTCGATCTGCAATTCGTTGACGAGATCCGGTGCGGCCGCGAATAAAACTGCGGCGGCTTCGGCCCACAACTGGGCCTGTTGCAGATGAAAGGCGGCGCGCAACGGGTTGTGTTCATGCTTATAATAATCGGCGGCGCGGCGATGGCGCAGACGCAGCTTGGCCCCCACTTGACGAAGATAGATATATTTTTGCAGCACGGGCGAGAGCCACAAATTCAAAGCGGCATCGCCCATCAGGAGAAAGCGTTCGGCGATCAGATAATCCAGCGCGGCCTCGGCCCGCTCTAAATATTCAGCGGCCGCCATTTGTAAGAGGAGTGAACGCGGGAAAACGCCATCAAAGGTGGCAGCGATACCCAGCAACGCTCTTGCTGCGGCGTGGCTTTGCAACGGCAAATAGGCCTCTTCCAGGGCTAATTGTTGCAATTCTTCATTGGCTTCGCCATCGAGCATCTGCCGGTGCAAACGTTGTGCAACCTCGCGCACGGCGCGATTGCGTTCGTCAAAAAAAGTGTCGGCGCTAGGAATGCCAGTCAGTGTAATCAGTGTTTCTGTCGAACGTCCACCCTCGACAAATTCGTCGGGGTGGATCGGTTCCAGGTAGCGATGGCGTAAAATGTTGTAGCGCCACCAGTGTGGGTCGCGCCAGGTAGGGTCGTCGTAGGGACGGTACACATCGAGTGGATAGGGCGCGCTGTCTGGGGCAAGCCGGTTGACGGCCCATTGCAAGAGCAGCCGTAAAGCATGGCCACGTTCATCCACGGTGGGCGAGACATCATCCAACACCAGCAGTGGCGTCACCAACGCCGAATTGGCCAGCGGCGAACGCGCCAGCGCCAGTACGCTATGATAATTTTTGAAGGTGGCGTTAACCTGTTGGATCATGTCGACCTCCGACTTGGCGCTGTAGCGAAGGCTAGAAACCGTTGGATTGGACATAGGTAGATACTCGTTCCTATCTGATGCTGGGAACTTAAGCGCTTACCAGCAAACAAATTTTTACCGCAAAGGACGCAAAGGCAAAGCTTGGAACCTTCGCGCCCTTCGCGTCCTTTGCGGTAAAATCCTTTTTGGCTTTGCTAGCGAACAAATGACAAACAGAAAATCTGAGCCGATTTGAGCCAATTGCTGGGCGCAGATGCCAGTGATGTTTATTTATGCTACGCTATTATGAATCAACCACATTTATTGAACGGCAAGGAGAGTTCTTATGGTCGCATGTTCTTTTCGACAAACAAGCCCGGATCGGCACGACAACAATTCGAGCACGGGTAAATTCGTCCACCGTTATCTGCTACAGCTATTGTTCGCGCTGCCCTTGCTCGTGCTCGGTCTCCGTTTAGACGCCGAACCAGCTTTGGCCCAAACTGGACCCGAAGCGCCGATCTGCAACGGCGTCAGCGCGATGCCGCCGGCGGAATGTAACGCACTGGTGGCGCTCTATCAGGCGACTGACGGTGCCAATTGGCTGAACCACAGCAATTGGCTCACTGTCAATGTGGGCATTTCGCCCTGTCAGTGGTATGGCGTCGTCTGCGAAAATGGCCACGTAACCCAGCTTGTGCTGAGCCAGAATGAATTGCGCGGTTTACTACCTGGTTTGCTGGGCACGCTGCCCCAACTGCGCCAGTTGCAACTGGCCGACAATCACCTAACCGGCAACGCGCCGCTGGCACTATGCGAGCTTATCGATACGATCCAGTTTGCCAGCTTCAACGACAATCAACTGACGGCAGAAAATGCGCAGATCGCCCAATGTCTGAACCAATTAGACCCTGATTGGGCGGCCACGCAAACGGTGGCACCGCGTGAAATTCGCCCAACGACGATCATGACAAACAGCATTCAATTGCTCTGGACGCCCATTCGCTACACGGGTGACGGCGGCTTCTATGAGATCAGTTATGCAACTAGCATCACTGGCACCTATACGGTGCATGGCCAGACTGCCGATAAAAGCGCCAACGGTTACTTGTTGAATAATCTAGCGCCTGGTCAGCCCTACTACATTCGCGTGCGCACGTACACGCCCGCCCACAATGGTCACCCCGAACAAAGCAGCTTGGCGGTTCGCCTCCAGGCCACAACCGCAGCCACGACAGGTAACGTGCTCCTCATCATCTTCTTTCCCGCCGATAATGACCTCTCGCCCTATGTCGAGAGTATTATTCAACGCGTCCGCATTGGCACGGCGTTGAATCCAAATGTGCGCGTTGTCATGTTAACCGACCGCAGCGGCGATCACAA
>JBBRVA010000541.1:0-5872 GCA_038247295.1 Caldilineales bacterium
AATATCGAATTTTTGAAGAGTATTGCCGAATATACAAACTCAAAAGTAACTTAGCTCCCTGCACATTTTATGTACGGGATTATGGCCACTCCTGGTCTGGTGGTGGTTCCTGATCTTCTTCAGGGAAATCTGGATAATATTCCGGTTCTTCTTGATGCTCGTGTTCATCATAAAGCTGACTAGCTCGTAATTCCTCCATTTCTGCATCGTATTCCGCTTCGTATTCTGTTTCTAGTGAGTCCTGAATTTTTGCATATTCCGCCTCTTGTAATTGAGCTTCTTCCCAATCTGAAAGGCAAACATTACCCCAGCTACGATCAAAAAACGAAACTACTTGAATTACTTCTTCTTTGTAACCTCGGGTTTCTTCTGGAATAGTTTTATCGTATGAGACAATCTGAACGTAAAATCGCCAGATGCCATCACCGACATAGACAGCCTTACCTGCATATTCCTCATCAACAACCGTTTCCATAATAGCTGAAGCTGGATCGGCTGGATCAAAGTAACAATCGAAGACTTCGTTTTTATAATACTCCACAAATGAAAGATACGCTTCTGGTTCTTCACCACCAACATAACCAGGAATTGGTGTTGCTGTAGGCAGTGGGGTCGGTGTAGGAGTTGGTAGTGGTGTTGGGGTATGCACAGGTAAAGGAGTTGGAGTCTTTGTCGGTTCAAGTGGGATAGGAGCCGGCGTATTAGATCCACAGGCGGCAAGCAACAACACTACAACAAGCAGATACATACTCTTAATCGTGTTGAGCCACATACCGAATCTCCTGTATTTGTATATTTTGAGATGCTTCCTACTAGATTAATCGTTATTTGTCGGTGAATCCTTCGCGCGCCGAATATTTTTCTTTTCATCAGCAAACGATCAGCGTCTTGCAAGCTTTAAATTTGTTTTTTCGGTTTACAATAAACTATAAGATAATAATAAAAGAGAAAGCGGGAGTCTATGTTTGGCGACACCTGGCTCACATGCGCTTCAACCGTCTTGACTGAAATTACCAACTCTTCGGCAATTTCTGGGTTTGTGTAGCCGGCAACCAGGTAATGCAGCACATTGTGCTGACGGGGTGTCAACGCCTCTAGTTTAGATGACACTTCGCGCTGCCAGGCGCGCCGTCGCCGCCACCAGCCGTCCAGGCGCAAACCAAATCAACATCCCGGTCTGCTGTGCTGAGAAAGACAAGCTTTGTTTGGGGAGAGACGGTCAACAGCGGTTGGCAAACCTCGATACCGCTGTCAATCACTAGTTCTACATCGACAATTACAACTTCAGCCGCCGTTATTTGAGCTAACTCCACTACCTGATCCAGTGCGTCTGCTTCGGCGACAACCACTAAATCGTTCGCTTGCTCTATTTGTTGTCGCAATGCCTGGCGCACCAGCGCGTGCTCGTCAGCCAGTAATAAAGTAACGCAAGTCAATTCAATAGGTCAACCCCTTTTCCAAGCTAGGACAAACCGGTTACGGTATATTTAACGGTAATTTATACGTTTGGGTTCCTGATCACAATCGGCGAACAAGGCGGCTTGTCGGCTACTGCGGCACAAGAATTGACAGCGTCGAGCAAAGCGGCGTATGATTTAGTCACATGATTTAATCGAAACGCCCCGAGTAGCAGAGGAGTTAGGCCACCTTGATGATTCCGCAAGATTACCACATGCATTCCACCTTCTCTTGCGACTGTCGCGCACCGATGGAGACGATGTGCCGCAGCGCAATCGAGAAGGGCATTCCAGAAATCGGCTTCACCGAGCATTACGATCTGCACCCGGCCGACACCTGCACCGACTGGTTTAAGCCCGAGCCCTGGTGGGCCGAGATCGAACGCTGGCGCGCTGAGTTTGCTGGTCAACTGACGATCCGCGCCGGGATCGAGATTGGCGAGCCGCATATTTTTCCGGTCGAGACGCAGGCGATGTTGGCGCGCTATCCGTTTGACTACGCGCTCGGTTCGCTGCATTGGGTGGATCAGGATAGCGTCTTTGATGTCAAATACTTTCGTGCCTATCCAGTGGATGTGACCTTCGGCAACTTTTTTATCGAACTGGAACGCATGACGCGCCTGGGTGGTTTCGACATTCTCAGCCATTTTGATGTGCCAGTGCGCACCGCCCACGCCGTCTATGGCGCCTATATTCCGCAGCAATTCGAAGAACCGATTCGCGCCGTGCTGCGCAACTGTATTGATCAAGGCATTGCGTTGGACCTGAACACGGCCGCCCTGCGCCGTATCGCCAACGTGTTGACGCCCGGTCTGGAAATTTTGCAATGGTACGTAGAGATGGGTGGCGAACGCGTCAGCCTCGGTTCGGATGCCCACCGCCCCGAAAATGTGGGCCAGCATCTAGAGGTGGCGCTGGAAATTGCTCGCCAGGCCGGGCTAAAGTATCTGACGCACTTTGAAGGGCGGCAGGCGATCTTGCGGCCGTTCTGATTTGGCAAGCGATGCCTTGCACAAATTGTACGCTGAGAAGGTCAAATGACATTTTGAGCTTGTGGTACGAAGCAAGGGAGGCACGCAAAAATGCAGGTCGAACAGGCTAATTTTAAGATAGGTGATCGTGTATTTATACTGCCTGTCATTATCCCTGACATCAATTCTATTCGTGCATTTGCCCAAACGCTCCATGCCCGTGGCGAAGCTTGGGCTGGCACATTCGAAGGCTGGCCAGCCTCTTATCTACCTGAAGACCGAACACGCCGACCGGCCAATTCCAGGATGACCTTTGTGCCCGCAGAATTTTTTGTGGGCGAAAGTGAAGTGTGGCATGTTGCGATCGCTTGGGAAGAGGGTCGAGATGCGCGGCCGGTTGAGCTAGAGAATCGGCGCGGCGTACCTGGCAAGAGCCGAGTGGTTTATCTGGACGATTTACAGTACACGCCAATGAAGAAGACAGTGGGTCAGTGGGTCAGTGGGTCAGTAAGCCAGTGGGTCAGTAAGCCAGTGGGTCAGTAAGCCAGTGGGTCAGTAAGCCAGTGGGTCAGTAAGCCAGTGGAACAGTGTTAACTCTGCCCTACTGGCTCACTGTCTAACTATTTGTGCCCAACTGGACTACGGCGTCGGCCACTCGGCGTCCCCGTGAAAATCACCGTGATCTTGGGCCAGGAAGGCGAGCACGGCCGGTCGAATCTCGCCCAGGCGGAAATGGGGACCGTGGCCGGGATAACAAACGGTCTCGTCCGGCCACGGCAAGACGACGGTGCGTAGGGTGTTGAGCGTGGTCTGGAACGCCTCTAATGAGCGGGTGCGGCCGGGCCCACCCTTGAAGATTGTATCGCCGACGATTATGCGGTGATCAGCTTCGATCGCAAAGCAGATCTGGTCGTCGATGTGGCCGGGGGCGTAATCGACACGCAGCGTATGCTCACCAACTGTCACCGTGTCGCCAGCGGCCAGCCAACGCGCCGCCGTAATCCCATTTTGTTGCGCATTGGCGTGCGCCATTACCGGTACGCCCAGCCGGGCTTGCATCTCGGCCAGCGCCCCCACGTGATCACCGTGGGTGTGGGTGAGCAGAATCGCGATTGGCGTGCTGCCGGCGAGCATCTCGACCAGGGTGTCCGGGTCGGCACCGGGGTCGAAGAGCACACTTTGGTGCGTGGCCGGGCAGATCAGGGCGTAGGTGTTCATCGGCCAGGGTCCCACCTGGCGTTGGCGCAGTTCGATCTGATGCGAGGTCATAATTTACTTCCTTTCGTTTAGGCATGGTGAGCGTTCGCTAGCGCTATAGTATCATTAAATCGATCTTTGGTCGATCAACGCAAAACAACGATTGAGGGATTTTATCCCAATAATCTGGTTATCTGGTAGGTGCGGTTTGTAACCGCACGATGGTGGTCTAGCCCAGATCGTGCGGTTTGTAACCGCACCTATGTTGCCACAACAACTTGTTAAATCCAGCATTCCCGCATAAAAACACTCAGGATGCACCCTCTTCATGGTGGCGTTTGCCCAAATCGCCTATCTCTGCTTATAATCAAATACAAATGCCGTGTACTAATTTTCTACCTCTGTCAGTTATCATTACGAGGGAAAGATGCGCCAGTTAATCACCACATTAGGCCCCAAAAATGCCTCCGAACTGGGGCTGATCTTGCCGCACGAACACATTTTTGTCGATCTCGGCCCGATCGGCCAAAACGCCTATCTGCACGCCGACCCCGCCGATGTGATCCGCGTGATGGCGCCGGAAATCGAAAAAATCAAACAGTTGGGTGTCACCGCGTTGGTCGAATGTACGCCCGTGGGCGTGGGGCGGCGCGCCGATATCGACCGTGCGGTGTCTGAAGCCACCAATTTTCCTGTTGTCGTCCCCACTGGCATCTATCGCGAGCCGTGGATTCCCGATTGGGCGCACGCCGCGTCCGAAGCCGAAGTGGCTGACTGGATGCTGGGTGAGTTAACCGGCGAGATCGAAAGTAGTGGCGTGCAAGCGGCGTGGATCAAACTCAGCGCCGGTGATGATGGCATTACCAGTTGCGAAGCGAAGTTGCTGCGTGCGGCCGCCAAAGCTGGAGCGGCGACCAATGCCATTATCGGTAGCCACACGATTCGCGGGCGCGTCGTGCGTGACCAACTAGATATTCTCGAACAGGCAGGGTACACTGCCGAACGTTTTATCTGGATTCATACGCAGGCCGAGCCGGATTTTGCCCTGCATCTCGAAATGGCGCAACGCGGCGCTTGGATCGAGTACGACGCCATCGGCAGCGATGAACGCAGCGATGCGCGGATCATTGAACTGATCCAGCAGTTGCTCGACGCCGGCTTTAGCCAACAGATCATGCTCAGCCACGACCGCGGCTGGTACGATCCCTCACAGCCGGGCGGTGGCACGCCTAAACCGTACACACCGCTAATGGAATCCTTTTTGCCCAAGCTGCGCGCCGCCGGCATCGATGCGCCCACAATTGAACAGTTGACGCGCACCAATCCATTCCAGGCGTATGCACGTTAGTTTATTTAAGTGAGAGGAGGAATAAGTAACAAGTAATAAGTAAGTGGTAATTAGGTGTCTACCACCTGAATCGTACACATGACTAATTACTTATTACTTATTACTTATTACTTGTTCAGCCGATTACGCGACACCACGGAATTAAATCTTCTTCCCGCCTGACGGCAACACTCTTTAGCAAAGGCGAACTATGTCCCAAGTCTTCCCACCGAGTATGAATGTGATTGCCAGAGTAGCCTTGCTGGTGATCATCTTTGTGCTGGTTGGACTAGCCGGGCTCGGCTATTACATTGTCCAATCGCCCTATATAACGGAAGTTGGAGTGGCGAAAGCGCAGGCGGTGCCGTACAGCCATCAACAACATGTCGGTGGCCTGGGTCTGGACTGCCGCTATTGTCACACGTCGGTAGAAACGAGTAACACCGCCAATGTTCCGCCGACTGAAACCTGTATGGGCTGTCATGCCCAGGTTGCTAAGGATTCCCCGGCTTTAGACCTGGTGCGCGCCAGTGCAGAGGAAAATAAGCCGCTCGAGTGGATTCGGGTGCATGATCTGGCGGATTACGTCTACTTCAATCACGCCATCCATGTCCAGCAAGGGGTTGGTTGCGAAACCTGTCATGGCCGCGTCGATCAAATGCCGGTCGTAGCCAAGGCACAAAACTTGCAGATGGATTGGTGCTTGGACTGCCATCGCATGCCAGAAAAATACATCCGGCCGCGTGATGCCGTCTTTACGATGGGCTACACACCGCCGGTTGCGCAAGCAACCCTGGGGCCACAGCTTGTCGCCGAACACAACATCCACGTTGATCAGTTGACGGACTGTTCGGTCTGTCACCGCTAAACAACGCAGAGGGAGCACGCCCACGTGCGGCTCATCGAGACCGAGCCGCACG